>JADFXS010000117.1:7548-8441 GCA_015233515.1 Deltaproteobacteria bacterium
TATCTGATGTTTTTTCTGGCCCTTTTTTCGGGCATTGGAACCGCGGCGTTTCATCCTCAAGCGTCAGCCATGATTAGCGCCGCCAGCGGACACAAAAAAGGTTTCTTTCAATCTATTTTTGTGGCGGCCGGTAATGTTGGCTGGTCTTTAACGCCATTGATGGTTATCCCGATTGTAAAAACATATGGGCTTGAAGCTACCCCGATATTCATAATTCCGGGAATTCTTGTCGCCATCTTGCTGTGGTTTACCGCACCGAAAGCCCCGGTAATAAAAAAAAGCGTTTCTGTTCCGGTATGGCCGGTTTTACGCACCGCCTGGCTGGAACTTGCTAAAGTCGTCCTGATTGTGGCTAGTCGTTCACTTACATATTTCGGTCTGATCTCCTTTTTCCCCCTATATTTGCAGACCAAAGACATTTCTATTGTCAATAGCGGCTATCTTCTCTTTGTCATGCTCTTTTCCGGGGCGATCGGCGGAATATTCGGCGGGTATTTATCGGACAAATTTGGCAGAAAAACGGTCATTATTGGTTCGTTGCTTCTTTCCACACCGTTTTTCTTTTTATTTCTATACAGCGGCGGTTTGGTAAAGTACTTTTTCTTATCCTTGGCCGGCGCGACCTTGTTAGCCTCATTTTCCGTTACAGTGGTGCTGGCTCAAGAAATAATCAGCAAGAATACCGCCATGGCTTCGGGTTTGACCCTACGATTAGGAATATGCAGCAGCGGGATAGGGCTGGGTCTTCGAGGTATCATTCTCTATCATATCCGTCGTGATTATGCCATAAATCTTCTGCGGTTCTTTCATCTTCTGTCAGGTTCGGCTCCTTTCAGTTCAAAGTGAATAGACACGAATGATCCGC
This sequence comes from Deltaproteobacteria bacterium, assembly GCA_015233515.1. The sequence goes on from JADFXS010000117.1 coordinate 8,414, forward strand.
ATCCTGCTCGCATCACCAGCAGCAGAAG
>JADFXS010000118.1 GCA_015233515.1 Deltaproteobacteria bacterium
ATGACCGTCAAGTAAGGAAAAAGACCGGAACTCTGGGGGATGTACCAAAGGCCCCATTTAATTAAACGATGCGTCGGCAAGCCGGTTATATCCTCGCCGGCCAACAAAATCCGGCCGCGCCAAGGCTTAAGAAAGCCGCAAATAGTTTTAAGCAGGGTACTTTTACCCGATCCGTTCAGTCCTACCAGACCGGTCAGGCTGCCGCTTGGAATGTTCAGGCAGATGCGATGGAGGATTTCCAGGTCACCGCCGTATCCCGAGGACAAGTTTTCGATGACCATCATATCAGACATTACTTAATGCTCCTAAATAGGTCTCGACGAGCGCCTTGTTGTTGAGAATACTGTCCAAAGAGCCATCAGCCGCCACTTCGCCGCCATTCAGAAATACTATCCGGGGTTTAAGCTCTGCCAAGGCCGATAGGTCGTGGCTGACGATCAAAAAGGTCCGGCCCATGGATAATTCTTCCCGGATGAACCTGATCAGAATATCCTTGAAATGAGGGTGGATGGCGGCAAAGGGTTCGTCAAGCAGCAACAAGCGAGGGGAGGATATCAGGCAGGCCCCGAACTCCAGCAGCCTGGCCTGGCCGCCGGAAAGCCGCTCGGCGGGTTGGTGGGCCAGAGGCGCCAAGCCCAGCTTTTCCATTACCTCCCTGATGACCGTCAAGGCCCGCCGTTTTTCCAATTTTGCGACATGAGCGCCGAGTAAAAGATTATCCCGAACGCTCAAGTCTGGTAGCACCTTGCTTAGTTGAAAAGTCCTGGCAACTCCGGCGCGAGCGATTTTTTCCGGCCCCCAGTTTTTGACGGATCGACCGGAAATAAAAATCTCCCCTTGGTCGGGATGAATAAAGCCGCTCAGAATATTGAGCAAGGTCGTTTTTCCGGCGCCGTTCGGGCCGATAAGACCGACCACCTCTCCCGGCCCGACGATCAGCGAAACGTCCTTCAAGGCGGTTATGCCCCCGAAGCTTTTGGTCACCCCCGAAGTCCAGGCTAGCCGTGATGAGTATTCGGTCATTTCGTGGAAAACCTATGGTTCCAGATGAAAAGAATCAGCCCCCAACCGCCGGTTCGGAAAAACCGCCCAATCAGGATGATGACCACGGAAAAAACCAGCATGTGCGCTACGCCCACGGCCCGGAGGGCTTCGGAGGATATTTGCAGGACAAAGCCGCCAAGAATCGGCCCGATCAGAGTGCCTAGCCCGCCGATGATCGTTAAGCTCAGGATGTAACCGGTTTGCAGAACCGTTCCCATTTCCGGGCTGGCTAGCTGGATGAAACTTACATACAGGCCGCCGGCCAGGCCGCTCAAGGCGGCGCTGAGGCCGAAGGCGGCCGTTTTCCAGAAAATCACCCTGACCCCACGGGCGGCGGCGGCGATTTCGTCACCCCGGATGGCTTGGAGATAGAGTCCGGCTGGGGATCGCAACAGTAAATAAAGTCCGGCCAAAGTCAGGGATAAGACCGCCCAGAACAGATAATAAAACTCCAGGCGCGAAAGCGACGGACCAGCGACGGACAGGCCCAGGTCACCCCGAGTGAAGTCATAGGCATTGCTGATGACTAGCCGGGCTATCTCGGCAAAGGCGAGAGTGACCAGAGCAAAATACGGTCCTTTGAGCCGGAAAACCATTCGGCCCAAAAGCAGGCCGACCAGGCCGGCGCCGATCGCGGCCAGAAGAATCCCGGCCAGGAAATCAGTTCGGCCGGATAAGTTCAGGAAACCCACAATGTAAGCGCCCAGCATGCCGAACGTCGCCGGAGCCAGGGAAAACTGGCCGGTGAAACCGGCCGCCAAGTTCCAGGCGCTGCCCAGTAAGGCGTAATACATAGCCACGATTATCACACCCAGCCAGTATGTTTGCCGGCACATAAGAGGCAACAGGGCGGCGCAGATCATCACAATCGCCGCCCCTGCCAGTTCACGTCGGAGTCTCGCCGCCAGGTCCTGATTCATATTTCCCGTGTTCTTTGACCCCACAGGCCATAAGGTCGCCACAGCAGAAAAACCAGAAGAAGCAGGAACCCGAATGTATCCCGGTGGGCGTAGGATAGATAGGCGGCCGCGAAACTTTCCAGGGCCCCGACAAGGGAGACGGTTACGGAGCGGAGGCCGCCAAGGACCACGATGATGTAAGACTTTACCGCCGGGAATACGCCCACGGTGGGGTAAGCGAGAAAAATGGGCGATAGAAGCCCTCCGGCCAAGGCGGCCAGTCCGCCGGACAAGGCCATGACCGTGGACCCGATCCGATCGGGGTTGATGCCGGCGATGGCCGCGGCCACCGGATTTTGAGCGACCGCTTGAACGCGCTTGCCCCAGAGAGTGTATTTTAGCGCCCAGACCATAGTCGCCAGGAACACCGCCGCCAAGACGAAAGAAACCAGGCGGTGGCCGCTCAGACTGATTCCGGCCATGGTTACCCGAGGAGCCGCCCACAGGACCGGCCCTCGGAAAGCAAATGGGCCGGCCAATTGATTGGCCAGATTCATAAGAAACAAAGAAAGGCCAAAGGTAACGATAATAGGATATTCCTCACGCCATCGTCCTGAATGTCGGGATTCATGAAACATAGGGCGGATCAACCAGCGCTCGACCCCGGCGCCGACAAAGCTTCCCAGGATTACCGCCGTGACCAGGGCCAGCCAGGGCGGAAGAGCCAGATTCAGGCCAAGCAGGCAATAGACATAAGCGCCGACAAGGTAAAATTCGCCATGGCTGAAATTGACAATGCGAAATATGCCAAAGACCAGGGACAAGCCCACGGCCATGAGGGCGTAAAACGCCCCCATCATGGCCCCTGTGATCGCTAGATCCAAAATCGGCAACGACGTCTCCAGGTTTGGTTGTTATTCCGGTCTTTGCAGCTTATCGGTGGAGAACTTTAAACCGGGACCGACGAGCAGGTTGGTCTTGTCCTTGGGTTGCTTGACCGCGGTGATTTGGTAAGCCACATAGGGCACATTGACCCACTGCTGGAAAAAGAGACCCGGTTCCTTGGCAAAGGTAATGATGTCTCTGGTCCCTTCCATCTTCAGGTCGGCCAAGGCCGGAATGAGTTTGTCCGGATCGGCGCTGCCGGCTTTTTTCAAGGCTTCGGCGATCACGAAATAGGAATCGGCCGCCTGGAGCGGCTGCATATTAGGATCGTGGCCTTCCTGTTTAAAGAAGTACTCTCGAAGTTTTTGGCCGGAAGGCGTAAACTGCATGGATGGGTGGAAGAGTTCGAAGACGATCATATACTTAGCCGCTTCGCCGACGTTATTCCAGAAATCCGGGACACCGGCCACGCCCACGCTATCAAAGAACCATGTCTTTTTGGTCGGGGCCAAGCCTTGCTCGTAGACCTGATTCATGAGCATGAAGGCGGATGGGGCCAGCATGATATTAACCACCATGTCCGGTGGGTCCTTTTTCAGGGGCAGTAGGATGGGCAGAAAATCCTTGGCGTCACGCTCGATAACGACATACTCGAAGCTCACCTGAGGAGCTATTTTCTCCAGGTATCCCTTTATTTCCTTAGCTTTACCCAGACCGTAATCGGTATTTTCGGCAAAGCCCACCACTTTCTTGACATTCATGGCCGCGATAATTTCCGCCGCCGCTTTGCCCACCGCGGAATTGTTGATGCAAACGTTGAATACCTCGGAATAGCCTTTGAGTCGCATGGCGTCGGCCCAGCAGTTGGTGTTAACATAGGGAATATGGTAACGATGGGCAACTTCGATTTCCGCCAAACCCACGGAACTGTGATGTTCGCCGGTGATCACGGCCACCTTATCCTGGGTGATGAGTTTTTCCACGGCGGCGCGGCCCTTTTCCGGGATGCCTTGTGAATCCTCATAAACCAGCTGAATCTGCTTTCCCGGAATCCCCCCTCTTTCATCGACAATCCGCTTGGCCAATTCAAAACCTTTGCGCAATTCAGCGCCGGAAGCGGCATCGCCGGGAGGGGACATGGCGCACACCACGCCGATTTTAATAGTCTCCTCGGCCAATACGGCTGCCGGCCAGCCTAGCAGCGCCATAGTCATGCTCGCCAAGACCGCGATCAAAACCAACAAGATGCGGTAAGAACCAATGAAGCGGTTTCTTATTAACTTCAAGGACCGGAAATTCATGAAATCCTCCTTTATCCAAGGGATGTTAATTTTTTTCGATGCCAACAAAGCGCCGGCCACAGCGGCTCGATAAAATGGCCATGGAGATAGATAGTTTGGCCTGATACCGGCGTCAGCAGCAAGATCAGCCGGCGACGCCGTGACCTTTTCGGCTCAAACCGCCATATTATCGATGTCGGGTATGACTGGATCCGTTAACTATTTTGGAGAGCTATAAAACGAAACCTCCTTTTCATCTCACCGCCGCTCCATGCGGTTTGATGCCAAGGAGGCCTTAAATCAAGACATGGAGGGGGAGAGGTAATATCTGGAGAACCGCCCGGGTTCCCTCACCGCCCCTCATATTAATGGGGTTAAATGCAATTTTTCGCTCGGATACATATCATTTTCCTCGTTATCTAATCCGCGAAAGGGATATATCGTTATAGAATTTATGTCAAGGGGGAGATAGGGTATTGCTTGAGGCCCGGGAAAATGCCCACGCTCTTCGTGCCGGGTTGCCTTGCGACCCAATAACCTATATCTTGAATTTTTCGAAAAATATGTCACACTTTGAAAAAGTGTTCATACTTCAGTGTCCGGGATTGACGGTCATTACAGAAAGACTTGGTCCTGAACTTTCGGGACGCCATCTGGGAGGCCCTCCGGCAACACCTCAAGGCTAAGGTCGGTCTACTCAAAAAGAACACCGTCAGTCTCAGGTTCTTGAACATGCAAGCGAGCGCATTCCCCGTAGCTTGCTGCGGGGTTAGCGAGCAAAAATTAAAACGCGTTCGTTCCTCACATGTCGAAGATTCCCCGCAGCTTGCTGCGAGGAGCTTCAATATTTCTTGGTCTAAGGGGATCTACGGGCATTCACGTTCATAACCTTGGACATTCACTCGCCACCTGTGACGATCGAGCCGGTGGGCCGGTGGGAAGCAAGTCTCTCAACTAATAGAGAGGATTAAAAAAAGCATGAACTATTATCATTTGCGGGAGCGACTTTTTTATCTGATTTTATGGAAACACTACTCTCTTCCAACGCCTCGAGGACTTGAAAAATTTTTTGGTTAAGGTCCGGCAAATCCTGGATAAGAAGGACAGAATGAATAATTTAGCCGAGAGCGGAAACACCCCTGGGCGCGGCCTATTGCCTGCCTTGGCTGGAGAACCCATATGAACATTCTAGATATGAGAACCATTTTATTCAGTTATCTCATCAGCAACGCCGTTTGCGCCGTGGTCATGGCTTCCCTATGGTTCCAGAACCGCAGGCGTTCCACGGGCCTGGGTTTCTGGCTGGCTGACTTCATCATGCAGTTCTTGGCATTGTTGATGATTGATTTACGAGGAATTATACCTGATTCTATCTCCATTTTGATCGGTTCTCCCCTGAGTATCGGCGGAACATACCTGCTGTATATGGGCTTGGAGCGCTACGCCGGCAAAAAGAGTTCACAGATTCATAACTACCTTCTGCTAGTGGTCTACATTTTCGCTCACGTATATTTCGCTTTTTTACAACCCAGTCTGCTGGCGCGCAATGTTAATTTCTCACTGGCCTTGTTGGTGATTTGTTTTCAATGCGCTTGGCTCATGCTCCGCGGAGTCAACGAGGAAATGAGACCGGAAACCCGGATGGTGGGCGTGATTTTTGGAATTTTTAGTCTGATGAGTTTAGCGCGTGCTTTAGCCTATTTTTCCACTTCGCCCGGGACCGATTTATTTGCGTCCGGGTTGCCCGACACACTGGCGCTTCTGGTTTACCAGATGCTGTTCATCGGCCTCACCTTCGGTTTGTTCCTGATGGTCAACCGCCGGCTGTTTGAAGCGTTGGAATGTGACATCATCGCGCGTCAATTGGCCGAGGAAGCGCTACGGGAGAGCAAAGAGAAGTTTTCACTAGCGTTTCAGACCTCCCCGTATGCTATCACCATTACTCATGCTGAGGATAGGAGGATTCTCGAAGTCAACGATACTTTCTTTTCCATCACTGGTTTTACGCGCGAAGAGGTTGCCGGCGCTACATCAGAGGCTTTGAACTTGTGGGTTAACGATGAAGACCGGTTGCGAGTGATCGATAATCTTTCCATGGGCAGAAAGGTGGTTGGAGAAGAGTTCCTGTTTAGAAAAAAGAGTGGAGAGATCATTTCCGGATTGTTCTCCGCCGATGTTATCGTGCTGCAGAATGAGCGGTTCATTTTATCAAGCATAAGCGATATCACCGCGCGCAAACGGGCGGAAGAAGAAAAGGAAAGACTACAAACCCAACTGCTCCAAGCTCAGAAAATGGAATCCGTCGGGACTCTGGCCGGCGGCGTGGCCCACGACTTCAACAACCTGCTCCAAGCCATCAGCGGATACACCTCCTTGATCCTTTGGGACAAGAAACCGAAAGACTCGGAATATTCGAATTTGAAAGCTATTGAAAAGGCGGTTGAACGGGCGGCTCAGCTGGTCAAGCAACTCCTATTGTTCAGTCGCAAGGTTGAAGTCCAGCGTCGCCCCGTGGATATCAACCAGGAAGTCGGGCATGCCCGCGGGATGTTGGAGCGCACTATCCCCAAGATGATCGACATCGAGGTTCATCTGGCCAGCCGTTTGTGGACCGTGAAGGCCGACCCCGTGCAGATCGAACAGGTGCTGTTGAATTTAGGGAGTAACGGCGCCGACGCCATGCCGGACGGAGGGAGACTTTCGATCAAAACCGAGAACATCACTCTGAGCGAAGATTACCCCGGCAATCATCTCGGCGCCACTCCAGGTAATTACGTCCTACTGACCATTTCCGATACCGGACATGGTATTGAACAGGAAACCATCCGGCACATTTTCGATCCCTTTTTCACTACCAAGGAAATCGGCAAAGGGACGGGATTAGGTCTGGCATCGGTTTACGGGATTGTCAAAGGCCACCAAGGATATATCACTTGCGACAGCGAAGTCGGTCAAGGAACAACCTTTAAAATTTATCTACCCGCCATTGAACAAGAAAAAGCGACTGCCGACAGTTCATCGGAACCGCAATCCCCCAAGGGTGGAAAAGAGGTCATTTTATTAGCAGATGATGAAGCGTCGATAAGGAATTTAGCTTCCTTGGCGCTCCAGCGTTCCGGGTACACGGTTATCACGGTCCCGACCGGCGAGGAGGCGCTGGAAATTTTTATCACGCGGAAAGACCAGATCGATCTGATCATTCTTGATATCGGCATGCCGGGCATGGGCGGCCATAGATGCTTGCGTGAAATTCTTCAGATCGACCAATCAGCCAAAATAATTATTGCCAGCGGCTATGCGGTTAACGGCCAAATGAAGGAATCAATGAAGGCCGGAGTGGCTGGATATGTCGGCAAACCGTATCAATTAAATGACTTGCTGAACAAAGTTCGAGCTGTTTTGGACGGAAATCAGCAATAACTACATAATGCCAATTATCCGCCGTTAGGTTATACTGCGCGCATGAAAAAGCTGATCCATTACGATACCTAAATGATCATCCAGATACTTTAAGACGAAATTCGCCGGTTGGGCCGGAAATTTTTATATCCCCTCGCCGGTCTATAAAAAGGCCCATAAAATGATCATTCTAAATTGTCTAAACTATTAACCCTCAAATCGGCCAACTGAATCTTGGGAGCCTCCATGAAGACCATCTCACAGTGGACAATTCGTAACTCATTTATAGTCATTGTATTATGCTCTATGATTCCTGCTTTTGGCGTTATTTTGACCTATGGTTTTTTAGATTATCGGCGATCCGCATGCCAGGTATGGGACCAGGCCGCCAGCCTGGCCAAAAGCCTCACGGCCCAGCAGGAACAACTAACTGGAAACACCAAGCTTCTTCTCAAAACCATATCCCGTTTTGACGCAGTTAAAAACTATGATATTCCGAAAACTGAAAATTTATTCAAACAACTTCAAGCTGAAAACCCTATTTATGCCAACTTTTTGCTTATTGACCTTAACGGTCTGCAAGTAGCATCATCCGTTCCACCACCAGGTCAAGTCATTCTATCGGATCGAAAGTATTTCAAGGAAAGCGTCCAAAACCAAAGATTCAGCGCGGGTGAATGGGTCATGGGCCGGACTCTGATGACTCCCGCTATTCACTTCGCCGCCCCGGTGTTCGATGAAGCCAATTCATTGATCGGTGTTTTAGCCACGGCTGTTCCGCTGGACAAATATGACAGCCTCCTGTCACAGGTTTCATTACCGTCTGGATCACGCGTGATCACCATCGATCACCAAGGCAAAAGGTT
>JADFXS010000119.1:0-1672 GCA_015233515.1 Deltaproteobacteria bacterium
TCGCGTTTCGCCAAGGATTTACGCGCCCTATCCGCGATTTGATGATGGATTTAGGTAGCCTTAGGCGGTGATCGATCAGCGTCCGACTTTAAGGACTGCAAGAGATTGCACACTCTTCGATTTTAGAAAACCGGCCATTGACGGCCGAAAGTTAAAACTTACCGATCGAACAAGACAATCCTTAGGAGGAAAATATGACCCCAAAACAAGTTCTTGAAATGGCCAAAAATAACGGCGTCGTGATGGTCGATTTGAAATTCATGGATTTCCCGGGCACCTGGCAGCATTTTTCCGTGCCGATTTCCGAACTGGACGAGTCCACGTTCGAGGACGGTCATGGTTTTGATGGGTCCAGCATTCGAGGCTGGCAGCCGATCAACGCCTCGGACATGTTGGTTATCCCCGACCCGGCGACCGCCATTATGGACCCGTTCACCGCGCACCCCACTCTGACCATGATCTGTAACATCGTAGACCCGGTCACCAAGGAGCCCTATTCAAGAGACCCGCGCTATATCGCTCAGAAAGCGGAAAAATACCTAAAATCCACAGGGATAGCCGATACGGCCTATTTCGGACCGGAAGCCGAATTCTTTATTTTCGACGACATTCGCTACGACTCCAACCAGTATAGTTGTTTCTATTTCCTGGATTCCAAGGAAGGCATTTGGAACAGCGGGCGGGATGAAGCTCCCAACCTGGGTTACAAACCCCGTTATAAGGAAGGCTATTTTCCGGTTTCGCCCACGGATTCCTTGCAGGACCTGCGTACGGAAATGGTCCTGACCCTGGAAAAAATCGGTATTCGCGTGGAAGCCCAGCACCATGAAGTCGCCACCGCCGGACAGGGCGAAATCGACATGCGCTTCTCCCCCCTGGTCCAGATGGCCGACCACCTGATGTGGTTCAAGTATGTCATAAAAAATGTGGCTCTAAGCAACGGCAAGACCGTAACTTTTATGCCCAAGCCCATTTTTGGCGACAACGGCAGCGGAATGCATTGTCATCAGAGCTTATGGAAAAAAGGTGAACCCCTGTTTGCCGGCGATGGATATGGTGGACTATCGGAAATAGCTCTTTATTACATCGGCGGTATCCTAAAGCATGCCCCGGCGTTGTGCGGTATTACCAACCCGACCACCAACTCATACAAACGCCTGGTCCCCGGGTACGAAGCTCCCAACAAAATGGCCTACTCCAGCCGTAACCGTTCGGCGGCTTGTCGTATCCCCATGTATTCACCCAATCCCAAGGCCAAACGCGTGGAAGTCCGATTCCCGGACCCGTCCTGTAACGGATACATGGCCTTTGCCGCCATGCTTTTAGCCGGGCTGGATGGTATCCAGAACAAAATCCATCCCGGAGAACCTTTGGATAAAGACATCTATGCCTTGAGTCCGGAAGAACTGGCCGAAGTGCCGACCGCGCCCGGATCCCTGGACGAATCGCTGGCCGCCTTGGAAGCCGACCACGAATTTCTGCTCAAAGGCGATGTTTTTACTCAGGACGTCATTGACACTTGGCTGGAATATAAACGCGAAAAAGAAGTGGACCAGATGCGTCTGCGACCGCATCCTTACGAATTTTATCTGTATTTCGACTGCTGATTTTCCGTGTCCCAGGAAGGTAACCAGTCCGGCCGACAAGCTTTGATCTTGGATCAGCTGTCGGC
>JADFXS010000119.1:1912-3344 GCA_015233515.1 Deltaproteobacteria bacterium
GGCAGCCTGCAGCGGACCCTTCGCTTGTTCCGCCTTCAAGAAATGGCTCGCCTGGCCGTAAGGGACCTGACCGGCCGGGCAAACCTCCAGGAAGTCATGGCCACCTTGACCGCCCTGGCCGAAGCCTGCCTTCACCACTCCTTGGTCGCCGCGATGACGCAGACCGCTCAACGCTTCGGCTTGACGCCGGAAACCTTGGGCTTGGCTCCGGTGATCATCGGCATGGGCAAATTGGGAGCCGGTGAACTCAATTATAGTTCCGACGTGGATTTAATTTATTTATTTCGACCCGATTCTTCCAGCATCGGGTCTCCGCCGGCCACCGTTGTGGCTCAGTATCTTTTCACGCTGGTCACGAGAGCCATGGCCGAAGTAACCGAGGACGGCCTGGTTTTTCGGGTGGACTCAAATTTGCGTCCCGGCGGGAAGGACGGCGCTCAAGCGCAATCCTTGGAATCGGCCCGCAAGCATTATCTGGCGTTAGGTCAGCCTTGGGAACGCTTGGCCTTGCTCAAGGCCCGTCCCGTGGCCGGGGATTTGGCCGCCGGCCGGGAACTCCTGACCGACTTGAGTCCTTTTATTTTCCGCCGGCACCTGGATTATACTTCCTTGGAAGAACTCAAAGCCCGTTTTTCCAGGGATAAGTGGAGCAAGGTCGCGAAGCCCACCGCCTTTGGCCGGCCATTACCCGCCTTTTCGACTGTCGATGTCAAAGTCTCCCCCGGCGGCATTCGCCAAGTGGAGTTTTTTGTCCAAGCCTTGATCCTGACCTTTGGCGGTCGTCTCCCTCACCTGCGTGAATCAACTACCTTAGGAGCCTTGACCGCTTTGGCGCGGGAAAAAATCATAGACCAAACCGATCAGGAAGCCCTGACCAGAGCTTATATTTTCCTTAGAACCGTGGAACACCGTATTCAACTGCGGGAACTCACTCAGACCCAAACTCTTCCGCGGGCTAGGGAAGCCAGGGAAGCCATAGCCCGTTCCCTGGGATTTACCGGAAAGGAAAGCGGTAATTCCTGGTTGGATTTTTTCAAACTACTCTCGCACTTTATGAACCAGGTCAAGACCAGGTTCGACTTGGTTCTGGCTGAACCGGACGAAGGGCAAAGAGCGGCCGCGGCCCTGGCCGATCGGAACCCTCTTGATTGGGCCGTCAATCTGCTCGATCATCTGGATGATAATGAATCGGCCCTGGAACTCCTTGGCCAGGCAGGGTTTAAACGACCGGCGGCCGCCTTGGCGGCATGTCGCAACATTCATCAGGAAAAGTATCTTCCCGGACAATTAGCCCGGTATGGCGCCCATTTGGAACGTTTGATGCCGACCATGATCGCGACCATGGTCCGGACGATGGACCCGGATCGAGCCATACTGCACTTGGAACGCTTCATGCGCAGTATCGGGCCCAAAGCCGGTTTTCTCCTGTTGT
>JADFXS010000119.1:3433-8328 GCA_015233515.1 Deltaproteobacteria bacterium
ATCGACCGACGCAGCGCCCGCTTAATCAAGGACAAGGAAGCGCTGGCCAAGGAATTGGAAATCATGCTCGCCCGGGAAGAAGACCCGGAAGATTGCCTGAGCTTAATCCGTCGTTTCAAAAATGACGAAGTCCTGCGCATCGGCTTATACGATCTCTCAGACAAAATCACTTGGCCCCAGGTCCAAGCTCAGCTGACCGACCTGGCGGAGACGGTCATGAACCGCTCCCTGCGTTTGGCTCACCGCGTCCTGTTTAAAGCGGATATCCTGCCCGAATCACTGGCGGTCATGGGTTTGGGTAAACTGGGGGGACAAGAATTATCTTACAGCTCGGACCTGGACCTGCTGTTCATTTCGGCTTCGGAAACCGAGCAGCCGCAGGATATGGTTAAAGCGATCAAATTGGCCCAACGCCTGATCGGTTACCTGTCCATGCCCCTCGATGTCGGTCCGGGATATCAAATAGATTCCCGACTGCGCCCTTCGGGCAGTCAGGGACCCCTGGTCGTCACGCCTTCATCGTTTGCCCGGTATCATGAAACTTCTCAGTTGTGGGAAAGACAGGCCCTGCTCAAAATCCGCCATATCCTCGGACCGGAACACATTGGGGCCCAAATAAAAAATCTTGCCGCGCACGCTGTTTATCATCGGTCTTTGCCAAGTGATGCCAAGGAACAAATACATCAAGTACGCCAACGGATGACTAAAGAGCGCGGACGGATCAAACCCGGATTTATCAGCCTGAAATTTTCCCCCGGTGGCTTAGTGGATGCCGAATTTTTGATCCAGTATCTTCAAATGGTTTACCGGCGGCGGCATGAGGATCAGGAATCCCGAGGACCCGACCAATCGGTCTGCACTGTTCAGGCTATAAAACTGTTGATCGAGGAAAAACAATGCCCGATAGAATTGGAAACAGTTACCCAGGCTTACGAATTACTGAGCCGGGTAGCCGGCCGTTTATCCTTGATTTTCAACCGATCCGGCGACAAAGCGGCTTACTCGCGGGAAGAACTGGCCGCCGCCGGTTTAGGTAAAGATGGCCTTAACATTGTAGAGGCGGTCAAATCCTCCATGGCGACCATTAAAAATATTTATTATCAGGTCTTTGACCAGGAAGCCCATGATGGCACCGGCGATGAAACCCATAAAATCCAATAACCAAACCGATCGACGGCACAATCTTACGGATCACGATTTGTTCCGGATCAGTCCTTTCCTGGCGGACTTGGCCGGTGATGGATCCTGGGGCCAGCTTTCCGCCGGGCCGATAGCGGAAGAGGATGATCAGCCGGATAACGCTTCGAATCCGCCGGAGGGCGTAAGAGAATTTCTAAATCGCGTCTCTCACCTTCTGACCGACCCGGAAGCCATCTTGAAAGACCTCCGTCAATTCCGAATCCGCAGCCTGCTATCCTTGGCCGCGATCGATCTTTCCGGACGGATACAGCCGCACCAACTTCGCCGGCGGCTGATCCGCTTGAATGAAGCCTTGATGCAGGCCGCCTGGCACGTGGCGGACGAATGCCTTCGGCAAAGGTTTGTCCATCCCCTGGTTTTAGAACGACGTAACGTCAATCCGCCCATGGCTGTTTTTTCTTTAAGTCGTCTAGGTTCCGGAGATCCTTGGTACACAACCGGGCCTTCCCCTATTTTTGTCCATACCCGGGCCGCGGAATTCGCCCCATCCTTGAGCGAGAAAGACTTTGCCGCCGCCAGACGCACCGGCAAGGAATGGCTGCCGGCTCGCGAATACTTCCATCGTTTAGCCAGGCGTATACTCTCTTTCTTGTCTGTTCCCGATGCCGCGGGTAAAGGTTTTGACCGAATGGCCGAAGAACCCGCGACCAATCCCGGTCCCAGTTTACTGCCCGGGTCGCTGGTGGTTTTATATAGCGCCTTTGAGGAGCACTTCGGCGGTCGGATTCCTCTCAAGGAACGTCTCTCTCTGCTCCGTCTCCGTTTTATAACCGGACAGGAACCCCTGGGTCGAGCCGTGGAAACCTTGGCTCGCGAGAGCTTGCGACGCCTGTCCCTGGAACTAGGTCCGCGATTACGTCCCAGCCTCAACGCCTGGTATCGAGATCGCGCTCAGGCCGAACACCTGCCTTTGGATCACGGCAGTTTACTGGATATCGAACGAGGTCTTCGCCTGATTCAATTCCGCTGCGCCGTGGACGACCCTGAATTCCTGGAACCTTCCCCGTGTAAATCCATGGATTTTTTAGCCGGGCGGAACATCATTTCCAGGGAACAGCGTTTGATTCTGTTTCGTTCTTATAGCTGGCAATGGTTCTTGATCAACCGGATGTCTCTTTTGGACATGCGGACCATAGCCCACTGGCAGGCCCTGAAGACCGGCAGCCTGGATGAAACCTTGGACCTGCCCAATGCGGCGACCAAAACCGTCAAACTCATGAAAAGCGCCCATGAAGTGTTGAAAGAACTGGAGTCCTAGGAGATGGTCCGATCTCGCAACGAGGCGATAATCGCCTGAAAATATCTTTAGAGGTAATTGCAAAACTAGGCATTTTGGCCCAGGTCGAGGAGGGCGAGATTTTGAAGCCGCAGGAATACTGACGTATTTTGAGGACTTCAAAATTGAGCCCGACAAAGAGTTGGGCCAAAAGGGCAGTTTTGCTATTACCTCTTTAATAACAACATTGAAAACTGAAGTTACTTGTTATATTAAATTCGAATAATCAAAATGAAAGGCACTGACGAGAAATGCTTTCTGGACTGCCATCCAAGCAAGGCCTGTATGATCCGGCCTTTGAACATGATTCCTGCGGCGTGGGATTTGTAGCCGATATCAACGGCCGGAAGACCCACCAAATAATCGAGCAAGCCATGCAAGTCCTGGTCAACCTGGTCCATCGCGGCGCGGTGGGCAGCGATCCTGAAACCGGCGACGGCGCCGGCCTGCTCTTTCAATTGCCGGACGATTTTTACCGCTCCGGGGCCGCCGGTCTGGGTTTTACCCTCCCCGCGGCCGGTCGATACGGAGTGGGCATGGTCTTCCTGCCCACCGACCGCTTTGCCGGCCGTGAATGCATGAGAATCATCGAAGACGAAGCAGCGCGGTCCGGGAATAAATTTTTAGGTTGGCGGGACGTCCCCATCGATCGCCAGGTCTTGGGCGTTACCTCCCGGTCCACTTGTCCGGACATCAAGCAATTTTTTGTCCAGGGACCGGCGGAACTCCCGGAAGCCTTTGAACGTAATCTGTATGTGGTCCGCCGACGCATCGAAAAACGTGTTTGGGCCTCCGATGTGCGGGGCATGAGCCAGTTTCATGTTCCCAGCCTCTCCACCAAAACCTTGGTTTATAAAGGGATGATGTTAGCGCACCAGGTTCCCCGCTTTTATCCGGACCTGGCCGACCCGGAAATGAAAAGCGCTCTTTGTGTTCTTCATCAGCGGTACAGCACCAACACCTTTCCGACCTGGGCCCTGGCCCAACCTTTCCGTTACCTGGGGCACAATGGCGAAATCAACACTCTGCGCGGCAACATCAACAACATGCGCGCCAGGTACGGGACTTTACAATCCGAACTCTTTGGTCCGGCGCTCAAGGACCTGTTACCGGTAATCATCGAAAGCGGCTCGGATTCGGCCTGCTTCGACAATATGCTGGAGTTGTTGGTCCAGGGCGGACGTTCCTTGGCCCACGCGCTGATGATGATGGTCCCGGAAGCCTGGGGTGAAAAATATTACATGGGCAAGGACCGTCGCGCTTTTTACGAATACCATGCCATGTTCATGGAACCGTGGGACGGCCCGGCGGCCCTGGTCTGTACCGACGGCCGGCAAGTCGGCGCCACGTTGGACCGTAACGGCTTGCGTCCGGCCCGATACATAATCACCAATGAAGGCCTGATGATCCTGGCTTCGGAAGTGGGCGTCCTAGATATTCCACCGGAGGACGTGGCCGCCAAGGGACGTCTCGGCCCTGGTCGAATGATCTTGGTGGATACGGAGTTAGGTCGACTCCATGGTGATGAGGAAGTCAAGGCGTTTGTCTGCCGCCGCAGGCCTTACCGAAGATGGGTGGAAGCCAACCGCATCGTACTGCGGGGCCTGTTCGACGGAACCGGCGTGGTCAAAGTGGATCGGGATCGTCTCCTGGAACGTCAAAGAGCCTTCGGGTATACCCGGGAAGACCTGGAGATCATCATAAAACCCATGGTGATGGAAGGTAAGGAGCCGGTAGGTTCCATGGGGGACGACACACCTCTGGCCGTTCTATCCGATGATCCACGTCTGCTTTTCAATTACTTCAAACAACTCTTTGCCCAGGTCACCAATCCGCCCATCGACCCCATCCGGGAAGAGCTGGTCATGTCCCTGACCACTTACTTAGGTTCGCAAGGTAACTTTCTGGCCGAGCAACCTGGTTATGCCCGCATGCTGAAACTGTCCACTCCAATTTTGACCAACGATGATCTGGCTCGAATTCGAGCCGCCGCGGGGAGTGAATTCCGCTATGAAACCCTGAATATGCTCTTTGATGTCAATTTAGGCGAACAGGGTTTGTCCCAAGCTCTGACCCACCTCAGCAACGAAGCAGAAAAAGCGGTCCGCGCCGGGTACTCCATTATCATCCTGTCGGACCGGGAAATGTCCCGTTCTCAAGCGCCCATTCCCAGTCTGCTGGCCAACGCCGCGGTCAACCACCATTTGGTGCAACAGGGACTGCGCACCAGTGCGTCCATCATCGTCGAATCCGGTGAACCTCGGGAAGTGATGCATTTTGCCTTGCTCTTAGGGTATGGGGCCACGGCGGTCAACCCCTATCTGACTTTTGAAACTATCGCCGCCCATTTGGAAGACGGGCTTTTCCAGGTTCAGATGAGCATCCAGGACTCCAGTTCTTTCAACACTTCATGGGCGCT
>JADFXS010000120.1 GCA_015233515.1 Deltaproteobacteria bacterium
CACATCACGGCGGTTTATGAAGCTTTCGATCGCTCGAACTAGAATTTTTTCGGCCAGCTCGGGAAGTTTATTGAGATCGGAGAGATCCCGCTTGTAACCGATATGTTCCGCCCCCGGCAAGCGGTTGGATTCGTTGGTGGTGACCACCACGGTTTTAAAGCAGTTGGCTACATCCATGATCCCAGGGAATACTTCTTGGATGTCAGCCAGCCAAAGGTCCAGCGCGCCGGTGGCCACCACTAACTCAGAGCCGTTAGCGTTGGATAGCGGAATGACGTTGCCTAGACGATACATGGTTGACAGTCCGGAACAGCAAATTCCATAAAACTGGATACCCTGGGCTCCGGCTTCCGCGGCCAATTTGACGAATTTATCGGTTCTGGCCGTCTTAATGACTTCCATGGCCAGCATGGGGGCATGGCCGTGGATGGCGATATTGACAAAATCTTTTTTCAGCGCTCCAACGTTCGCCTTGACGGTGCTGCGGGTGGGAACGCCGAAAAGACAGTCGCCGGCAATGGAGCCTCCCACCACGCTGTTCATCGAAAACGTGATACCCAGGCGGAGGAACTGGTCCATCGCTTTGCGCCAGTCACCCTGGGTTCCGACCGTGGTCGAGTGCAATGTCTCAAAAACCTCGTGATACGAGCTGATCGGGGTTATCCCGAGATCATTCCAGACCTTCTGCCGTTCGGGCGGAGCGACGGCCGTAAGGGTTCGGTGCGTGCCAGGTACGGTGCGGCTCATATCTTGGAGCAAAATATCCGCAATCTCGCCCGCCAAAGCTTCAATGGCTTTTCCTTCGATCTCCAGGCCGTACATCTTGGCAACGCCGAGCACCTTCTTTTTGCCCACGATGGGAAGATCGATTTCTCCAGCGGCGGCCTTTTTCAGCGTTAGCATGACTTCACGAGCGCGCGCGCCATGGGCCGCCACGCCTCCAGCCGCCGCGCGGGCCATGTTACGCGCGACGATGAGATCCGCATTCGCTCCGCAGGTGCCCCGAGGGGATTTTTCCGTGATCTTGCACGGCCCGAGCGAGCAGACTTTACAGCAGATGCCGGCTAATCCAAAAGTGCAGTGCGGTTTCTGCTTGTCGAAACGGTCAAAGCAGTTTTCACAGCCGACGCTGTCCATGTAGGCGACCATTTCTCTCACCGCGGGATCGGGCGCCTGGGCCATAACATCCGCCTTGCTGGCGAAGGTCTTGCGATATTCCGTAACGGCGTTCATGTAATCGGTAAAATCGTTATTGTGGTGATGGTGATGATGATCATCCGGGCCGTGTGCATGGGAATGTTTTTCATCTTCCATGTCCGATACTCTCCTTTGGTTAAATGTTGTGAAAGTTTGCCGTCAATCGGCGCATTCAGGCTTTATCGCCAAGTTTCGGCCGCCGCGAGTCTCGGCCGCCATCGAGACGCCGGCCCGTTAAGCACCGGCGTCACTTTATAGCTTTTGCGGATAATGGCGAGGGCCGGTCAGCGGATTGATGAGGCTGACCTACCTTTCATGAAGAACCATGCCCATGGCGATCATGGCGTTGCCCCCCAACGGGCCATGTAATTTTTATAAAGCTAAGGATTGTCATTGACGAGCTAACCACATCATTTATGGCAATCTCCGTGCCATTAAATGCGGAATATCAATGTTGTTGTAATTATGTAATAATCAGCATATTTCCTGAGTCAGGCCGCAGAACGCAATTCCGTGGGCAACGTTTTTTCGTTGCAAAATAACGTTATTTTGTTTATTGATGTAGTCATGAAAAATGGATTGACCTTCGACATCAATGACGAAGCCTTAAACGCGCTCTTGCTGGAAATGGCGCAGCAGCGATCGATCGAGAGATTATTCAGTTTCATTGTCGTCGGTCTGGGTGAGTTCTCCGAGGTCGCATTAGCCAGAATCTGGATTTTGAGGGCTGGAGGAGGTTGTTCAGACTGTTCAATGATGGCCGAATGCCATGATCATAAAAATTGCCTGCATCTTGTGGCCAGTACCGGACATTCCATTTGTGATCATAATGCCGACTGGACGCGTATCGATGGAAGTCATAAGCGGTTTCCGCTGGGTTCCCGCAAAGTCGGATATATTGCCGCTAGCGGCAGGCCGGTAGTCGTTGAATGCATTGAGTTGGATTCCCGGTGGATCCCTTACCCGGAATGGGCGCAAAGGGAGGGAATTAAAGGGTTTGCGGGACAACCCATGGTTTTTCGGGGAGAGGTGCTGGGGGTAGTGGCCATTTTTACCCGGACGCACCTTACTTCCCACATCCTCAGCATCCTCAGGGCGATTGCCGATCACGCCGCTGCGGCGCTGGCCAATGCCACGGCCTTTGAAGAAATCAAACGGCTTAAAAAAAAGTTGGAACAGGAAAACACCTATCTGCGTAAAGAGCTTTTCGAAATGGTTTCTTTCGGGGGGATTGTCGGGAAAAGCGAGTTATTGCAGAAGGTATTGAATAAGGTCGAACTGGTTGCCCCAAGCAACGCCAGTGTGCTCGTTCTGGGTGAATCGGGTACCGGCAAGGAACTTATCGCCAGAGAGATCCATCATCGCAGTTTGCGCAAAGAAAGAGCGATGATAAAGGTCAACTGCGCCTCTATCTCAAGAGATCTCTTTGCCAGTGAGTTTTTTGGGCATACCAAAGGCTCTTTTACGGGCGCGTATGCACACCGTGAGGGAAGATTCAGCGCCGCTGACGGCGGCACGCTTTTTCTGGACGAGATAGGTGAAATCCCCTTGGAACTGCAGAGCAAACTTCTCAGGGTTCTACAGGAAGGGGAGTATGAACGGGTCGGCGAGAACATAACCCGAAAGGTCGATACACGGATTATCGCTTCAACGAACCGAGATTTAAAGCAGGAAGTCAAGGCCGGGCGATTTCGTGAAGACCTTTACTTTCGCTTGAATGTCTTTCCAATTGAAGTCCCGCCCTTGAGGTCCAGAAAAGACGACATCGGCCCTCTGGCGGAACATTTTCTAAAAATTTATTCGCGGAAAATGAATCACATTGAAATCAAGTTGACCGTTGAGCATCTTAAACAGTTGCATGATTATGATTGGCCTGGAAACATTCGAGAATTACAGAATATTATAGAAAGGGCGGTCATAACGGCCGTATCTGGTTCATTGCATTTTGACCTGCCTCAAGTAACTTCTCCGGGCAGCAAGCCGGTAATCGAATCCGGCACGGCTGCCAATAGTAAACCGATGGTGCTCTCGGAAATGGAAATGATTCGCTTGCAAAGGGAAAACACCCTGGCCGCTCTTCAGCAATGCCAATGGAAAATCTACGGCCAGGGCGGCGCGGCCGAACTCCTGGGAATAAAGCCGACAACCCTTACCACCCGGATCAAAAAAATGGGCTTGAAAAGGCGATAATAAATCCATTGCTTTTGGTCCTTTAGGCGTTCTTCGAAATTATCCTCTAAATTTGTTTAATCAACCCATTACGAACTTTAATTAAAAATTCTGCCCGCCGGTACCGGGATGGTTTGGCTCTAGCGGCCATGGAGATCAGTGGCCGGGCTGGCTGGTTTGTCCGGAATTTTTCCACCCCGGCCGATTTCGCCCAGCGGGCTGAGTTGGTTCCCCGAGATGCGGGGTGGGTAGCCAGGCCGGATGCCATCAATCATCGGCGCCCGTCTTGGGAAAAAAATTCCGAGACGTCTAATCGGCCGATAAATATTTCATTTGGACATTACGAATGATTATGCTTTCCAAGACGCCCCTGGCCGGCAAGACCTTTTTCAATTCCGCCGCGATCTCTTCCGGGTTTTTTGATTTCGAAGCCAATTCCTTGGCTTTCTGATCGAAAATGAGAATATATTCTTTCATGTCGGCCGCGTCTTTTTTGCTTGAAAGGGGGCCATGCCCCGGAACAATGGCGGTAACGTCCAAGGACTGTATAAAATCCAGGGCTTTGGCCCATCCGGGGATGTCCCCGTCGCCCATGAAGGGATGAACTCCCGTAAACATGACGTCCCCGGCGAAAAGAACTTTCCTCTCAGGAAGGTAAACCAGAAGGCTGCCCGAAGTGTGAGATGGTCCCGGATAAATCAGTTCCACTTTCTCCCCGCCCAGGAGTATGGTCAAGCGGTCCGTAAAGGTTACGGCCGGCAGGACTATTTCCGTTCCGTCAAACAAATCCGCCGGCAGGCCGCGCTTGACGGCGTTACCAATAGCGGTCTCGCTGTTTTTTTCCATAGTTTTATAATCGTTGACCTGGGAAATGATCGTTGCTCCCAGTTTGGAAAATTCGGAATTACCAAAAGCGTGGTCAAGATGACAATGAGTGTCGACCACATATTTGATCGGCTTGTCGGTGATTTTTTTGATATCCCCGATCAGGCGGCGCGCCTCCTTGGCCGAAATAAGCGTGTCTATGACCAGAACGCCGTCCCGGCCGACGACTACCCCGGCATTGGCGGCGAAACTGTTGGCCGGTGATGGTTCCCTGGCCTCGGTGTACGCGTAAACATTTTCGGCGACCCGGTTCAGTCCTTCAGAGGCCCAAACAGTCGGAACAATAAAGAATAAAAAAACGGCAATGAATAGCAAAACAGTTTTTTTCATTTCTTTCTCTCCTTGGAAATTTTGGTGATATATTTACTATAAACCCGTGGTTTTGATAAAAATTCTTCCTCACGCCCCCTTCCAGGAGAATCTACGCTTGACAGAAAAGCAGCAACTGCTTAGTGTTACAAACCCGATATTTTTTCCCTTTGAGGAAATATCGGGAAAATTCAATCGTAGGTAAATTTAATGAATAACATCGATTTAAAAAAGAGTAAAATTCTGACTAATGACGATTTGAAAATAGTGCGTGATAACAACGATTTGAAAATGGTTCGCGGAGTAAGCCGCCGAGATTTCGTAAAATATACGATCGGAACGGTTGCCGGCCTTTACCTGAGCCCATTGAATATCGGATCGGCCGCCGACAACGCTAACAGCACCCCCACTTACCCGATTGATTCTACAGTCTATAAGTCCACTCAGCGGATGTTGTCATTTCCCATGCCCGGCTCCGGCCTGCCCCCGGCGCCTACCGGTCCTAACTCGGGTACAGGCCTTTATTTGACCGAGCTGCCGTTGATATCACAATACAGTAAATATGGCTATGGCAATTATACATGGGGCGCAGGACTCCCGATCGTGCAGCGGTTCGATATAATGCCAAGCGGCTATGGTAATACGACACCGACCAGGCTCAAGAAATTCGCCAACTTCTTCACCTTCACCGACATTCATATCACCGACAAGGAATCTCCGGTCCAGTTTATCTATATTCAACAGCAAGATGCCACATATGGCGGGCCTTCTTCATCGATATACTCGCCGATCATGATGTATACAACTCATGTCCTTGACGCCGCCATGCAGACGATAAACGCTCTGCACGAGCAAAATCCGTTTGATTTCGGCATCTCTCTGGGCGACGCCTGCAACTGCACTCAATATAATGAGCTGAGGTGGTATATCGACGTTATTGACGGGAAAACCATTATACCCAGCTCCGGCGCTCATCTCGGAGCCACGACCATCGACTACCAAAAACCCTACCAGGCCGCGGGACTGAATAAATCCATTCCCTGGTATCAAACTCTCGGTAACCACGATCATTTCATGATAGGTTCGGTAGCCGTGGACGCCGACCCGACCCTCAATATTCGGCAGGCGTTTATCGGGAGCAATGTCTGGGCGATCGGGGATTTACTCATGCCCCAAATTCAGGCGCTTATTGCTAATCCTAATCTGTATCCATGCACTCACGACACGACGGTCAGTATATTGCAACGGTCTTTTTACATGGGCGTACTCGACGGTTCAACCCCAACCGGTGATATTATATACGCCGGACCTGTAGGCTCCATAACTCCTCCTCCCACGGTTGCCGCCGATCCCAATCGTCGGTCACTCATGAAAACTGAATGGATACAAGAATTTTTCAACACGACTTCAAATCCGGTCGGTCACGGTCTCAACCTGGTGGACCCCTCCTATGGCAGCGGCTTTGCCTGTTATAGTTTTATGCCTAAGTCGGATATACCGCTCAAGATTATAGTCCTGGACGATACGCAGTCGAACACCGACGGTTCTCACGATATTCACGGACACGGGTATCTGGACGCCACGCGATGGAGCTGGCTTCAAGCCGAACTCGCCGCCGGCCAGGCGGCCAATCAGCTTATGATTATCGCCGCGCATATCCCGATTGCCGTGGCCAGTATTGGTTCCGAAGTGGAATGGTGGGAGCCTTACCATGATCCGAATGCCACCGTCCAGAACGCGGTTTCCTTGACGAATCTGGTGGCGACGCTTCAGAATACTCCGAATCTTATCATGTGGATCTCCGGGCATCGTCATCTCAATACGGTAAAAGCCTTTGTGTCACCTACGGCCAGTAGTCCGGAAAAAGGCTTCTGGCAGGTCGAAACATCATCGCTTAGGGATTTCCCCCAGCAACTCCGGACTTTCGAGATCTACCTCAACAGCGATTTTACTGTTTCAATCGTTACGACCAACCTTGACCCGGCCATGGCCGCGGGAACACCGGCGGCGAAATCACGTTTTTATTCCATTGCCACGCAACAGATACTGCAAACCAATTTAATCGCTAATAATCCCAATGTGCAGACGGCGGCGGGTTTTGGTATCCCGGTTGAGACCATGGACCCAACCAGACCGCAAGACGGCTCTCAGGATCCGACTATCAAATACGGGTCGCCGTCGGGAGTTCCGTACTGTGCATCTTATAACGCGGAACTGTTCAAGCAGCTAAGCCCGACAATGAAATTAGCGCTGCAGAACATGTATAGCAATGCCGGCAACAGTGACAGCGGTGGAGGAAACAACGGTTCTTGTTTCATCTCCACATTGTAGCAATAGCTCACATTCGCGGGACCGACATGGAGGTTGATCCCGCGTTTGGTTATGGCTCGGCTGGTTTGAATCAGGCGATTGGGCATCCGTTATTAGATGATAGGATTCCGATCAGCGCCCCGCAGGGGCCGCAGACTTGTAGCCCGGCGATTCTTCGCCGGGAAATCATTTCGCATAGATATCATTTTGTCGCGCAGCGACTAATCTATCCGCGGGATGAACCCCCCGGTGACCATCCTCCAGCGAGAGCGATTGATTAATCGCCCCTAGAATGCGGCCTCGAGAAGATTCAAGCCGCCCCATCCCCAAAAAACTTTCGAGAATCGCTATATTTTTAATGAGGCGCAGCTTGCCCCCAGGCTGCGCCTCGGCTAGCGTAACGAAAAATTTTCGCGATGACAATATTCCTTCTAGGCCTTTTACAAGCTGATCACGGCGCTGGTAGTGGCCAGGTTGATGAGTTCGGCTCCGGTGGCCATGCGCGCACCGTCGATCAAGTCGTTTTCGGTGATTTGGCGGGCCTTGGCGCAGGGGGTGCACACCAAAATCGGCGTTTCGAAATCTTGGAGATATTTGAGGTGATCGTCGGCGGCGTCACCGGTGGCGGCCCGCATAAATTCGATCATGCCTTTCCGGGCCAGGAAAACGCCTTCATCCAATAGAAAGACGGTGACTTTTTTCCCGGCCTTGTGGGCGGCCATGGCTAAAAACAAGGCTCGGGTGGAACGATTCGGGTTGTCGGTTCCACAGGAACAGACAACAACCACGCTGTCGGTATAGGGTTCAGCCATTTTTTTCCTCCTGAAAGTTTTATCACTTCTACCGCTCAAAGCCGGTTTGAGAACCGGCGGTGGGAGATTTGTCCGGGAAGTACCATTCATGCGGCCGTATCATCGGTTATTCAACGGCCTGCTGAGGGGCGCCGGCCTGTCGAGCGTACTATGGATCGACATAAAAACGGATCGTGCTCCCCTCGTTCTTCAAGACGATTTTTCCGGCCATTTGTCAAATTCGTTTAAATTATTTTTTGTTAATAGTAACCAGTCCGGTTATTCGCCGTCAATCAAAATCCCTCACAGAACGCCGATATTCTGTCCAACTCGAGAATAGTCTTAAGAAACAGCTGGCGTTGGTCATGGCGAGTATCAAACCCTGCGGACCGTGGGTTATGACGCCAAGAAACGTCCACTGAGACGCTGGACATCAACGCCGGGAACCTGCTAAAATAAAATAGATACCGCCGGCCAGACGAGAGGTTTCCCCTGGCATGAGTATTCGGTCCACTCCTGTCCTCCTGTTCTCGATTTGGCTGGCCGTTTTTTTCATGTGTGGCTGCGCCTCCACTCAGACCAAGCACCAATCCGGAGAAA
>JADFXS010000121.1:0-3947 GCA_015233515.1 Deltaproteobacteria bacterium
CTTCATGAATAGTCTGCTCACCCACTCCAAGGCTGGAAATGGGAATGAGAAATATGTAACCCACTAATTGACCTTGATCAGCCAGACACAATCGGACTTTTTTCTTTTTCTTATCCACCGTTAAGGACATGATTATTTACCTCGGATGGAAATAAATATAAAGCCAATTTATCTGGGAAAGTGGTCGCTGTCAACCTTCAGGGTTTCAAGCTTGGTCTAGTGAGAAAGCTAAAGGCTTCTAAGAGTTATTGAAACTATCCACAACGGGTTGCGGGGAATCTTCGATACATAAGGAACGAAGGAGTTTAATTTTTGCTCGCTAACCCGTCGGCAAGTTACGGATAATGCGCTTGCCTGAATGTTCAGAGTGGGAAGGTGACGTCGGAAAAAGCAGTTGACACTTATCGGCCGATGATTTATCAAAAGGTTATCAATA
This sequence comes from Deltaproteobacteria bacterium, assembly GCA_015233515.1. The sequence goes on from JADFXS010000121.1 coordinate 437, forward strand.
GATGGAGGTTAGAGCCTTGTCATCCCCGGCTGCTCAAAATTGTCCGAATCAGAAACCGAATATGGCCAAATGCACATGTTCGTACGAGGGATGCCCGCGTCACGGCTTATGTTGTGAATGCCTGCAGTACCATGTCAAAAATAAACAATTGCCGGCTTGCTGTTTTCCGCCCGAAGTCGAGCGGACTTACGATCGTTCTTTTAAACGATTTATTGAAACCTATTCCTGATACCCGACCGAACGTCGCCGGCTTAAGGCCAAGGCATGCCCCCAGACTCGGAAATTCAAGGACTGATCGACCTGGTCAGCAATACCATGGACGCCTATACCACCGTCTTGTTCCGGGCGAAGACCGACGGGGGCGATCTGAGGCTGTACGCATATCAGAGTCTCAGCCGGAACATCGATCACGAAGTGGAAATACGGGCCGGAGATGGACTGATCGGGTGGGTTTATAAAAACGGCCAGCCGGTGACCGTGGATCAGTTCGAACACGACACTCGCAGATTGCTGTTTTATAAAGTCGACGAATCCATAAAATCTTTCATGGCTGTCCCCTTGCCCCAAATACGCGGGGTCCTGGCGGTGGACAGCAAACAAAGGTATGTTTTCACCGAAAAGAGCCAAAAAATTCTCCACCAGTTCGGCCAGGCCTTGGAAACCGTCTGGATCAGAATCAACCGGGCCCGTCAAAACGCCATTTTGGCCGAAGCGACGGTCTTTTCCGCCGATTTGGAACAGATATTAAGTGAACGCCTGGAGACTACTCGCACCATTCCCCGGCTACTCAATTTGATACAGCAACATACCGGGGCTTCAGTTTGTTTCCTGACCGCCCTGATCCCGGGTGTTCCCGATCGTTTTTTCATCTTGGGCCATAATTCACCGACCGATCTACGCCTGGGTAGGGATTCCTTATCAGTCGAGAATAGCCTGACCGGCTTGGTCATCCAAAAAGGTCAATCCCTGGTAATTGACAAATGGCGCTCGGACACCGAAAAATCATTTATATTCAAGCGCGAAGAATCATTACGCAAATATACTTCCTTCGCCGGCTTTCCCTTGATATGGGATGGTCGTTCCCGCGGAGCGTTGATACTTTTGGGAGAACAATCTCTCGGCTTTGACGAGCATCGAAAAAAAGTCCTGGAAATGGCCGCCTCCCGTCTAGCCGCCAGCGTAAAAATGGAGTTCTTATTCCAAAGAGTCTCGGAATTGGGGCGGCTGGATTCTCAAGTCGGTCTGCCGCATCGGACCTTTTTTGTTCAGCGTTTGACCCGAATGCTGCAGATGGCTTCCGTCCAGGTCAGTTCCGTGACTTTGATATTGCTGGATATGGTCAACCTCGGTCAGGTCGCCACCAAGTATGGACAAGAGGCGGCTCAGGAAGTTTTGCGCACCGCCGCGCATCAATTATTGGCCTCTTGTCGCCCGGAACATGAATTGGGACATGTCAGCTACGGCCGACTGGCGGTAGCCATGATCGGCTTGCTTGAAATTGAAGCGCGAAAAATCATAGAGGAATTCACCTCGGCCATGGCCGACTGGCCATTGGAGAATACTCAGGGTCGCGTCCAAATAAAAATCCTACACAGCCTGACCCGCGCTCCGGCGGAAGCCAATTCCGCGGAAACTCTGCTGCAAACAGGTCTGGATAAACTGGCGCGGACTTCGACTTGACCCTGGAAGGATTAACATGATCTGGGAAAAAATTCTCGGCTTTTTGTCCAAGGACCTAGCCATGGACTTGGGGACAGCCAATACTCTTATCTATCAAAAAGGAAAAGGCATAGTTTTGAACGAACCGTCGGTGGTGGCCTTGACCGCCGATACCAGAAAGGTAGTGGCTCTCGGCAAGGAGGCCAAAGAGTTTCTCGGACGAACTCCGGCCAAAATCGATGCGGTCCGGCCGATGAAAGACGGGGTCATCGCCGATTTTAATGTTACCCAGGAAATGATCAAATATTTCCTTTTAAAGGTTCAAGGGCGACGCAGCTTCATTCGGCCAAGAATCGTCATCGGTGTCCCGACCGGAATCACCCAGGTGGAAAAACGCGCGGTGATCGAAGCGGCTCAGATGTCGGGAGTCCGTGAAGTTCACCTGATCGATGAGCCCATGGCCGCCGCCATTGGAGCCGGACTGAATATCCACGAACCTTTTGGCCGTATGATCGTGGATATCGGCGGAGGCACCACCGAAGTGGCGGTAATAAGTCTATCGGCCATTGCCTATGCCGAATCCGTCCGGGTGGCCGGCGATGAAGCCAATGAAGCGATCATGAGGTTCATGCAAAAAAAATATCAACTCCTTATTGGTGAAAACATGGCCGAGGATGCCAAAATCACCATCGGAAACGCCTTTCCCCAAAACACCAACGCCACTTATGATATGCGCGGCAAGGACATCACTTCCGGCATCCCCAAAATCGTGACCGTCACCGAAACCGATATACGTCAAGCCTTGGCCGAACCGACGCAAGTCATCATAGATGTCATTCTCCGGGCTTTAGAAAAAACCTCCCCGGAACTCTCCGCGGATATATTGGACGGCGGTATTACCTTGGCCGGCGGCGGCGCGCTCCTCAAAGGCCTGCCGGAACTGATTCACCAAACCACCCACCTCAAGGTCAACCTGACCGACGACCCTCTGGCCAGCGTGGCCCTGGGCACGGGAATAGCCATGGAAAGCCTGTCGGTCTACCGAAAGGTCTTCGTCGGTTGAACTCCGAAAAGCAAATGCAACCCTGGGATGAAATTTTGGAGACCGCCTTGACCTCGGCCAAAGCGGCCGGAGAAATATTGTCGACCGCCTGGCAAGGCCCCAAGCAAGTCCGGTACAAAGGCGATATAAACTTGGTCACCGAATTCGACCTGGCCGCGGAAAAAGCGATTGTTACACTTATTAGCCGAACCTTCCCCGACCATATAATCGTGGCGGAAGAAGGTGGCCAGACCAATACGTCCTCCCCTTATCGTTGGTATATCGATCCTCTGGATGGAACGACCAATTTTGCCCACGGATTTCCGGTTTTCGCCGTTTCCATCGCCTTTGAAGCTCCAGGCCCGAACGGCCCGGAAGTCAAGGTGGGCGTGATTTTCGATCCTTTGCGTCAAGAAATGTATCAGGCCGTCAAAGGTCAAGGCGCCTACCTCAATCACCACCCTTTGAAAGTCAGCCGGGAAACCGATTTGGACCATGCTCTCCTGGCCACCGGTTTTCCGTACGACCTCCGCCTGAATCCGGAACCGGTCATGTCCAGATTCCGAGCCATCAGTTTAGCGGTCCAAGGGGTAAGACGCGCCGGCTCCGCCGCTCTGGACTTGGCCTGGCTGGCTGCCGGGCGCTTCGACGGTTTTTGGGAAGAAAAACTGCACCCTTGGGACACCGCCGCCGGGACTTTGTTGGTCTTGGAGGCCGGCGGTCGAGTAACTGATTTCTCCGATCGGCCGTATGTTCCAACGGGTCAAGAAATACTTGCCACCAATGGTCTCCTGCACTATAATATTATTG
>JADFXS010000121.1:3969-4546 GCA_015233515.1 Deltaproteobacteria bacterium
CCAAGGCTTGACTGAAGCCGATCAGGGTTCGGTAATTTCCTAGGAGGACCATGGATGAAAAAAATCCTGACCAGTGAAGAACTGGAAGGGCGACTCAACTGTTTTGGAGAATTTGACGAAAACGACGTAATATGCTTGAAATCCTGCGCTTTGAATATTAATTGCGCTATTGCCAAAAACAAATTTTTCAGCTACCCGGTGGTGGATGATTCTGTTTCCTCGATTATCCACTATGAACTTGATTATTGATTATTCTCCCCTTCTTCTTGGTAAGCTTCGATCAAATCCCGCAAAATCGGCTTAATAAAAATATTGCTCAAGTCCAACCGGCTGATCTCACGGCAGATCAGCTCAATCCGAGCCGCGGTGTTCATCCGGGGATCGACGAAAAGGTAATCTTCTCCGCGAATTCGACAGCGGCCGGGGCTGATGTCGAGTTCGCCCCAGTTCAAAGGTTCGTACCGGACGGTCATCCCCAGCTGTCGAGCCAAGTCTTCCAGGTTGGTCAAGGTCTCGGTCGGCTTCATCTTCCTCCTCCCATCCGGCCAGTTGTCGAGCCATGGTTCGTCGCCGCCAT
>JADFXS010000121.1:4570-8193 GCA_015233515.1 Deltaproteobacteria bacterium
GCTGCCCACCAGGTGTCAGTCGCGGCAAAAAACCAAACCGGAGAAAACCGAATATTCAACCACTGGTAAAACTGTTCCTGTAAGTCAGTCTCGCGCAGTCCGGTGGCCCTGATCAGAGCATGACGCGAATTGACGCCCATTCCCAGATCCCTGATCAAACCGGCCAGACGATCTCGTCCAAAGCGATCCATCAGAAAAGTTATAAAATAAAAACTTTGGGCGTAAGCTGTTTCCGCGGACAGTCGATCTTCAGGAAACTTATGGATCAGTTTTTCCAAGGGGATGAGTCGACCGGAAATCATGGCCCTGGCGATGGCCCAGCGTCGATCCCAGCCCCAATCGCCCGACAGGTGCATGGTCAATCCCTCATTCAACCAATCCGGAACAGGATTTCGTCCAAACAAACGTCCTAAAACCAGATGGGTAACTTCATGACTTAAGACCTGTTCTGGGGCTGACCAAGGTTCGCCGGTTCCGGCTTGGATAATGATTAAACTCAAATCCGGGTAGGCGACGCCGGCGGCCCAGACAGGGAGGGAGGCTCCTAACGGCTGGGCCCTGGCAAACTCTTCGCGGGAAGAAACTAGAATTATGGAGATGCGTCCATCGGCCTGGAGGCCAAACCGCTTTTCCAAATCCGTGAGTAAGCTTTCGGCTCGGGCGGTCAATACGTGAGCCAGTCCGGCTTCATCTGCCCGGTTGACTATTTCCACTCGTCCCGCGGCGCTCCCCCAGGTCGGGGTGGCCAAGACCGCGGCCAAGAAAAAAATTGTCACTCTCCCTATATAGCCAAGCGTGATCTTACTCCGCCTTAGGCAAGAGACGATCGGTCAATTCATCGATGCTCAGACCTTGGATTTCCATAATCTTAGTCCGGCCGGTATGTCCGGAGACCACAGTCAGGCTGGCGGGTTTAACTTTTAATACTCCGGATAAAAACTTTATCAAGGCTTCATTGGCCCGACCGTCTACCGGTGGGGCTTTTAGACGGATTTTGAAGCCTTGGCCGTGCCGGCCGACAACGGCGTCAATCGCCGATCTCGGGGTCACTTGCACCTGAAATCGCGTCTTGCCTTTGTTTGTGAGTACAGGATCGTTATTTCCGGGTAAGGGCATAAAAAGATATTTCTTTTCCGAATCAAGCCATGGCTTGAAGCAACATGATCATGACTCTGTCCAAGGCGGAATTCGCCAGATAAATAACCAGGACCAGCGCCCAGGGAGTAAAGTCGATCCCGCCGAATACCAGGGGCACCAATCGTCGGATCCGGTATAGCACCGGATCGGTCAATCCAGAAACAAAGCGAACCAGGATATTGTAAGGGTCGGGGCTGATCCATGACAATATCGCTCGGACAAAAACCACCACCATATAAGCGAACAACAGACCCTGGATCATGCGGATCAGGCTGATGATGAAAATCAGCCCCACTCCCGCGGCTCCCCGGTCTTGGGCCAGCCAGTTCAAGGAAAATACCACAAAGTCATTACAAAAGACGATCAGCAGTATGAGGATAACCGGGGAAAAATCTATTCCGCCATGGTAAACCGGAAGCAGACGACGAATATACGACAATACCGGATCGGTGATTTTGGCCAGAAATTGGACTACCGGGTTATACGGATTGGGACTGACCCAAGAGATTAAAGTCCGGACCACGACTATCCACATGTAGACAGTCAGGATAAAGCCTAGCAAGGAAGCCAAGGAACCTAACAAGCTATGAGTTGAAGCGGGCATAATGAAGGTCTCCATCTAGATATGATCCCAAGGGTAACGGGCTGCGGGTTAAAAGTCAACCCGCTAAACCTAATTCACCACTTGCGGGCGTCGAGGCGCGTAACTCCCGGCTGCAACGCTCGTTTCCCGATTTTGGCTCCTCGACGTATGGTGAATACGCCTGCGGGCCAAAATCGGTCCAACTTCGCGTTTCGCCAGGGATTTACGCGCCCTATCCGCGATTTGATGGTGGATTTAGGCTAACTTCCGACCTTATTTGACAAAAAGCAACCTCAACCGTTAAACTTAGTCGATTTATACCGGTTGGCGCCGAAGCTCCCGGCGGCAAGCCGCGGGATAAATCATGTGTTTGCCTAACTTCACTTGGAGCGGACCAATGAACCTTTTCAGGAGATTACCATTACTAGAAAACACAAAATAGGTCTGCTCAGTCTGTATCGGCTTCTAATCCTGAACGCGGCATTGGCCATAAGCGGCGCCTGGAGTCTGGCCGGTTTACGTTTAAACGTGATCAGAGATATGTGGCCGGTGAGTCAATTCGAAACCGCTTATCTGGTATTGGATTTTGTGGCTCTGCTCCTGGCGGTCTTCGGCCTGCTCACGTGGCTGGCCATCATACCGGAATTTAAAAAGCGTTTAAAAAGAATTGAAGCGTTGGGAGAAAAGGAATGGTAGCAGTTATATATATTTGAAGTGATTTTTTTATTTATTAATTGAAAGCCCCTTTGGCCGAAGCCGCCCCGGAATTCAGAGCTTTGAGTAAATTGCGGGCTTCGATAAAATCGGGATTAAGCTTGAGGGCCATCTCCAAAATTTCAGTCGCGGTGCCCGATTCTTTGGCCGCAACATGAACCCTGGCCAGATTATAGTGGATATGTTCATCAAAAGGGCTGACCTTCAAAGCTTTGCGATACATTCTGATGGAGTCCTGAAATTTACCCTGGCGGCGGTAGAGAATACCTAACGAATTGTATACATTTAGAGTTCCGGGATTGACCTGAAGGGCTTGCATGAAAACATCTTCCGCTTTTTGGTCCATGTTCTTTTCCATGAATATTTCGGCCGCTTTTTCGAAACATTCCTGAGCTTCCTTGGCCCGCCCCAGCTTGGCCAAGGCTTCACCCATTTTTTGATGGGCCTGAGCAAAGGCCGCATTAATCTGAGTGGCTTTCCGAAAAGCCATTATTGCTTCTTCATATTTTCCCTGGGCCGTCTTGATATACCCTAAATTGTAATAGACTTCAGCGTTTTCATAAACGGTCAAGACTTTCTTGAAGACATTCAAGGCCTCGTCCATCCGACCATCTTTAAGAAATTGTTGACCTTTTTCAACAAGTTGCCTGGCTTGCACGCTTTGTTGGTCTTCTTCCGGGGTCAAACTCTGGTCGACTTTCCGTTTGAGTATTTCTCTAGTAAACGGCCGGACCACGATATCAGTCACTCCGGCCTCACCGGCCGAAACAACTTGGTTTCTGGTTATTTCGTCAACGATAAGAATGAACGGCAGGGACGAGTAGTTGATATCTCCGCGCACAATCCGCAACAATCCCAGGCCGCTCATGTTTTCATTCAACAACCAGGAACTGATGACCAAATGGACCAATGTGCTACGGACCATGGACCAGGCTTCGGCGCCATCTCCGGCCGTGATAATGTCCATGTAACCTAAATCCCGAAGAGCGACCGCTTCGCTCTTGCGCAGGATTCTCGAATTTTCGACCAACAAAACAATACTTGCTTCCGGCCGCGCCAAACCATTACTCCATCAATTGTCTTTAGCTCAATATCAGGGTTCTTGTTTAATAATACCGATGGACCCCTCTTGGCTCAAGGGAAAAAATCATTCCCCCAATAATATATATCTTTAACTGCGGAATCCTAC
>JADFXS010000122.1:0-3386 GCA_015233515.1 Deltaproteobacteria bacterium
GCCAGGAAAACCAATGAAATAGACAGCGAAACAGCCGTAGGGGCGGTTTTGGGGGCTGGGAATTGAAATGCAGGGGGGGGCCAAGCTGGAACACAGTTTTGGCGAACTAACCACTTACGCCGAGGAGGCGGAACTAACCGGGGCAAGCGAAGTGACCATTCAGGCGGGCGGTGAATCTCCGACTCTTTGGCCGGTGATCACAGCTCTGATTACATTGACTCTCGCCGCCACGGCCGGCTGTATCGCCGCGGCCCATTCCGAGAAGAGCGAGAAGAAAAAAACACTTGCGGACGGCCTCACGGCTGGTTTGGCCGGCTTGGCGGCCATTGCCTCTTCGCCGGCATTCAAGGCGCTCAATGAAGCGACTCAAGGATACTTGGCCAAAATCGAACTCAAGAAGAATCAACTTGCGCCCATCCTGCCGGCCACGGGCGAGATTGAAATCACCTCGGATGATTTTACCCAGGTGGCTCACGAAAAATTCGACCTCAAAGTCAAAGATTACGCCCTTTCTTGCGATGACGGCGGAAACATTGTAACTACAAATAATTTCGGTATTCTCACCGGCAATAATCTCGATATTTACGTGACAAAAAATTATAGCACCGTGGCCAACGGCGACACTAAAGTGTCCTCGAACAACACGGTCATCAACTCGACTACGAAAACCAGTCTCGGAGTGGCACAATCCTTCTTGACCATTGACGCCACTAATATCAAGAGCGGATCGAATCAATTGGCCTTGGACGGAGTCAACACCGCCTCGGTTTGTTCCTCCACCGGCCAGATGAGCCTCAGCGCCGCGACCGACATGAACATCTCCGGAACCGGCGGAGTGACCATTACTTCCGGGGGAACCATCAACATCGGGGCGCCCGGCGCTACGGTCAAGGTTACGGATTTGGCAACCGCGGCCCAACTCCAGGCCGATAACGCCGCCCTGGTCGCTCAGCAGCAGGCTGATTATGCGCTTCTGGTGGGGACCATCCAAGCCCAACGGGCCCAAATCTTGGCTTTGAAGGCGCAGGTGGACACAGTGGCAAATATGCAATCGCCGACGCTCCAACTCTTGAAGAAACAGATGAAAGTTCTTTTTGGCAAGAATGACTGAAATCTGGTGATGATCATTTCCCTAATTCACCACTTGCGGGCGTCGAGGCACGTAACTCCCGGCTGCAACGCTCGTTTCCCGATTTTGGCTCCTCGACGTATGGTGAATACGCCTGCGGGCCAAAATCGGTCCAACTTCGCGTTTCGCCAGGGATTTACGCGCCATATCCGCGATCTGATGGTGGATTAGGGATTTGGTCCACGTCTTGAAGAAACAAGTGAAAACTCTTATGGTCAGGCGACTTTAAGAGTTGGAATTACGTTGAAAATCGTAACCTTGAGGAGCGAAAATGGCGGATCGGGATAGCATATGGGACGAAGTTTCCAACCGATTTATTCAAGACTTGGACCTCTCCGAGACCAGCCTTGCCGGCCAGGAAGTCCGGGACAAGGTCTTTGAAAGAGTTGCTTTCCGGAAGGCCGATCTTTCGAGGTCGGCTTTTTGTGCCTGCACCTTCCTAAAGGTCGATTTCAGCGAGGCCAACCTTGAAGACGCTCACCTGAAGGAATGTATTTTCACGGACTGCACCCTGACCAAGGTGCGCGGAGTCGGGGCTTCCCTTGATTCCAGCGCTATTCAAGGCTGCGACTTGACCGGCTCGGATTTTTCCGGGGCGGATTTTTTTTCCGTCTCGTTTCGCGCTTCGATCCTGAACGATCTGGTTTTGCGCGGCGCCAGCCTTCACAACGCTCTTGTGTCTAACTGCCAGACCGGGAAAATCGACTTTTCCAAAGCCAACCTGACTCTGTTCAACGCCCTGAACGCGGACTTACGAGAGGCGAATTTTATCGGCGCCAACTTGACCAGCGCCATCCTAATGGGAGCGCTTCTGGATGGGGTGGCTTTTTCCGGCTGCACTTTCAACCTCACCGTTTGTGAAGGCGCGTCCATGAAATCCGCTAACCTTTCCAGGCTCAACCTGAATAAATGCAATTTCGCCGGGGCCAATCTGGGAGGCGCCTCCTTTCGGCGGGCGAACGGCGCCTATGTGAATTTCGTCGGGATCAACGCTACGCGGGCGGATTTTTCCGAATCGTCTTTTCCGTTTTCCAATTTTAGCCAAGCAATTTTAGATTTGGCCCATTTTTCCGACGCTTCGGTCGAAAGCTCTCTTTTTATAGCCGCCTCCCTGAGATGTGTATCTTTTGAAAAAGCCCATTTGGCTTTCAGTGATTTTTCCCAAGTGATCCTGGAAAGCGCTGATTTTTCCGCCGCGGACCTGACCGCGGCCAACGTCCACCGGGCCGATTTGGCCAAGGCCTTGATTTATGGCGCGAATATGGCTATGCTCAGAAAAACTGATTTGGAACTTGCCCGGGCCGAGACCTGGATTTCCCCGGTTCGGATAGAGTCATAGGAGCGGAATATGAACGGATTGAAAAACGTGGCTCGACTGCGCCCTCAATGGGCGGCCGAACCAACCGCCCAGGCCATGATTTTGGACAAGGCCCGGGTGATCAAGATAGATCCTGACAGTATATTGCTTTTGACCCAGGGAGGGGTTGCCCTGTCCGGCCAAAAAGCGGCCGGATGTCTTCTGAATCCCGAAATCGGCGACACCGTCCTGATTGTCCGCGAGCCATCGGAAAGCGCCTTTATTTTGAATATCCTCGTGCGGGGGGCAACGCCCGGCCGCATCGTGATCCAGGGAGATATCACCTTGGAGTCTCAAGGCGGGGTTTTACGCCTTGGCGGTGAATCGGTGGAACTGGCGGCCAGGGAGTCGGCCTCTGTGAAAGCCCCTCGGGTGAATCTGCAGGGAGTGCGGGGAGAGGCGACTTTCCATAGCTTTTCCTTTATCGCCGACCAAGTGCTTGGCCGGATGAAACGGCTTTCAGTAGTGGCCCAGACTATCGACACCGTGGCCGAACGCTTGGTCCAGCGCTTGAAAGACTGTTTTCGGCGGGTGGAAGGAATGGATGAGACCCGGGCGGGCCAGGTGAATATAAAGGCCCGGGAACTTATGAATTTAAGGGCTGGAGACGCGTCGATCACGGCCGAAAACGATGTCAAGGTCGACGGGGCTACAATCCGGCTCGGCTAATTACCTAAAGGAGTCGCTTATGTTCGCCACCACCCGGGCCGGAGGAATGGACAGTGTCACCGCTCCGGACGTTTGCAAGACCGTGGTTGGACCCTCCGTGGTCCCCATCCCATATCCCAACATCGGCGTTCCTTCAGGCGCCAATCCCACCGCCGTGAAACTCTTCATCGTCGGCGCTCACGCGCTGACCAACATATCCAAGGACATTACCACCAACGCCGGCACAGCCGG
>JADFXS010000122.1:3417-4252 GCA_015233515.1 Deltaproteobacteria bacterium
ATGAGCAGCATGAAAGTGAAAATCGAGGGAAACCCGGCTGTTCGGCTGACCGATACGGTCAAGCTCAACGATGGCAATACCATTGGCATGAATTCCGCGCCCAGCCAAACCAAGGTCATGATCCTGAGCTGAGCGGGTCGGATTTCGACCATTGGAGTTCCGGGGACACAATATTTAGTTTACCTTCGGTAAAGCCGGGGGGCAATTCCCAACACGAGGAGGTACTATGCTCGGAAATCATGTCACACGGGATCACCTGAAATCGCTCTTAACCATTTTATTTGTCTTCATTATCATTGCCTTCCCGGCCAGAGCGGCGGAAACCGATCTGGTCTCTCGTCGGAATCTTCACGAATGCCAGAACAAGGCCGCGGAATACACCTATAACCTGGGTAAGCCCGGCGACCCGGAGATTTTCGCCAAGCACGTCCAGGACTGTATGGAAGCCCGCAAGGGTAAAGTCAAGGCGGCTGGCAAGTCCGATTGCTCATCTCATCCCATGACCTTCACCAATAACAGCGGCGAAACCGTCTGGATCGGGGTTTGGGAGGGGACGAAGAAACAAGGCTTCGACTATCCGGAGGGGTGGACCGACTGGCAATTGGCCCCTGGGGACACTAAGCAGTGGTGCGCGCCAAAGAACTTCAACGGACGGTTCGTGGTGCGGACTGGATGCGTGGACGGCAAATGCGAAGTCGGCGACTGCTGTGCCAGCGCGGCCAAAGGGGACTCGGCCTGCTCGCATATGAAGTGTTCCGGCTCGACCATGCCGGCCACCCTGGCGGAGTTCACCTTCGACTCCAGCAGCGGCACTTGGTACAACGCCAGTTATGTG
>JADFXS010000122.1:4337-8175 GCA_015233515.1 Deltaproteobacteria bacterium
CCCAAATGTCCGTGGGACGTAATCGACGGGGTTTGTTTGAGCCCGCACGAACAATATCAGATAGATCATCCCTTTTATACTTACGAGCAGGACTATTACGTGTTGGCCGCTAAGTGCGCTCTGAACAAGAACGGAGTCTGCGGTTGTGGCAATCAATGCGCAAAAGACGGTCTGTCAGCTTGCCCGGAGAACAATGTTCTGTATAACCCCTATACCAAATCCAAGGTGACCATCAAATCCAGCGGTTGCTCGCCTCTGGCCGCGGCCAACGGTGACTATAAAAACGACTCGGAGGCCCTGAAACAAGTTATCTGCGACCCCTTAAAACCCAAGAATGATCAATGTTTCTTCGAATGGCCCGAAGAATACAAGGCATACACGAAAGCCATCACCAAGGTCTGCGGCAATGCCTACACCTGGCAGTATCACGACAACAACTCTCTCGACAGTTGCGCCAATGATGACAACTTGGGATTCACCATCACCATTTACAAACGGCCCGAGGGTGAGTCGGCATCCAGCATCACGCTGCATCCCGGGGAGGGCCTCGCCGGCACAATCGCCATCGCCGATCGCGCTCCAGTCCCCTTTAACGGGCCGGCCACTCTACGGGTCAAGATCAAGGACGGCGACAAGGTTACCATCACCGATCAATGTCCGCCTAGTAATTTGACCTGCCATTTCACCTACGACAAGAATAAAGGCCTGGTCGGAGGCAGCGGCGTCTGTGCCGACCCATTCGGTGGAGGATTCAATTGGGCCTTGAGCGGCAAGCGGGACCTCTTTTTTGGCATACCCAACCCGGATGCCTGCAAAGGAGGCGCGGAAGGTAACTTCACGCTTTATCCCGGAGACGGCCTCGCCGGCACAATCGCTGTCAATGACGACCCGGCTCAGTCCTTCAATGGTCCCACGCCCACCAATATTTCGGTCAAAAACGGCGATAAAGTTACGCTGATCGATAATTGCCAGGGCGGCAAAAAGATGACTTGCGCGATGACTTACGACTCGGCCAAGGGACTGATACCGCCCAAGGACGGTATCTGCGACAATCAGTTCGTCGGAGGTATTGCCTGGCCGATCTGCAACGAGAAACAATTGCGTTTCGGGGCTCCAGCCGGCAATGCCTGCAAGTAGGGAGGATGAAGAATGAAAAACTATTCTCGATGGATTTCCGGTTTGGCCATTGGTATCGTGATCCTGACGGTGTTACTGACAGGATGCGCCCCCACTAGCAAAAATGTCTGGTACCAGCAGGGTAAGGACCTGCCCACTTTTAAACAGGATAAACTTCAATGCGAGGAGGAAGCGGCCTTGTACGCCAAACACATGAACCAAAGAGGCAACGAGGCCCTGATTAAATCGCGTTTTAAGGAATGTCTGGAAATAAACGGTTACACTCAAGCCCTGGAAAAAGATGTGCCCAAGGGGGCCGCAAAGTTCGAGTGATTGTGCGCTGACGCATTCAACATGCATGACGAGGATACCCCGAAAACCATTGCTGGTCCGGGCTATCCTCTGCCAGAAGTCGTCATGAAAACCCGGCGTTTTTTTAGTTGACCCTGCTTCTCCCGTGGGCTACCATTTAATCGCCCCACCAATAATCCAATAGGAGGAGCAAGATCATGCAGTTGAGAATTAATGGCAAATTCGATGGTTGGAATGGACTCCATACAAAAGTCGAACTCAATGACGGGTCCGTCTGGATACAAGCGGATGCACACTTTGAATGGATGTGTTGCTATGCTCCCGAGGTTGAATTTATCGATCGTAATACAATGTATCCTAAAATGAAGGTTGAGGGATCAAATACCTTCGTCCGCGTTTCAAAGATTAAGTAGTCTCGGCTTTCCAGGTCACGGGCAGAAGCGGCTGAATTGCTTCGTGGTTAGGTTTATTGGTTGATTTCAAATCCTGTTTTATTCAGCGCTTTGGGGGCGACAGCCATGGCGAGGTAATATCGGATTTTGGCCAGAATAACCTTTTGCTTTTGATCGCCCTATAATTCGGCAGTACCAAAGTCGATTTTCATCCAAATAATGTCTCCAACCATGATAATAAGGGTTAGGCTTTCGAGTACTTGACCGACTGTGGCGCGTCGGGTCGGATACTCGAAACAATTAAAAAGATTTCATTCCTGACATGTCAAATATTCCCTGCGGCCTTGCCGAGGAGAGCTTCAATAAAAACGACCCGCATAGCAAAAGCGGAGACAGTTCGGGTTTTCATTTAACCGCGCAAGGGAAAATGCGTTTTTCTCAAAAGCAAGCGAGGAAAAACATGGGAAAATTTACACAGGACGCCAAGGATTTTTTGGCCAGAATTCTTAGTAGTCGCAAGGATAAAACACCCATAAAAGAAGAGAAATTCACTTTCCGTTCCCGCGCGATGCCTGACGAAACGTTTCATGTCCTGAGCTTTGAAGGTTCGGAAGGAGTATCCAGTCTCTACAGTTACACCATTAACCTCGTTTCGGAAAAAGCCGGGCTGGACGTGGAAAAAATACTGGCCCTGCCGGCGCTGTTCATTTTTCAGCACCCTGAAGGCAGGCACATGGTTTTCCAGGGAGTCATCTCTGAATTCCAGCAGTTTAATCAGGCCCATGGTCTGGTTTTTTACCGGGCGGTCATGGTCCCCAAGCTTTGGTGGCTCACTCAATCCTGTCACAATCAGGTCTTTCTCAACCAAACCGCGCCGGAAATAATTGAATCCGTGCTCAAGGACGGCGGTTTGACCAGCATGGACTATGAATTACGCTTGAAGGAAGATTACAGCCGAACCTATGAATACGTCTGCCAATACAATGAAACCCATTACGACTTTCTATGCCGATGGCTGGAACGCGAGGGCATGTATTATTACTTCGAATTGACCAGCACCGGGGAAAAAGTCATTATCACGGACACCAATCTCGGGCACACTTTCTTGCCCCAGGGGGATACCGTCAGATACTCGCCGGTTTCCGGTCTGGAGCAAGGACGTAGAGACGAGGTAGCTTCATCTTTTAACCTTATTCAAAAGCGTTTACCTGAAAGCCTTATTATAAAAAATTATAACTATAATCTGCCTTCGCTCGATCTCTCGGTCCAGAATCGGGTGGACATCGCCGGCTTGGGCCGGGTTTATGTCTATGGGGATGATTTTCTGACCACCGAAGAAGGCGAACGCTTGGCCCGTTTGCGGAAAGAGGTATTCAACTGCCGGCAGAAAACCTTTCACGGAGAAAGCTCGGTCACCTTTCTTCGCCCGGGATTCCTTTTTCACCTGACCGATCATTACCAGGACGACTTCAACAATACCTACCTGACGGTTTCCCTGCAGCATGAAGGGGACCAGACTGCCCATGTCATGTCCGCATTGTCGGCGACCAAGACTTCGGTCGAAAAAACACCTTTCTACAAGAATACTTTTACGGCCATTCCGTCCGGCATCCAATACCGGTCTGAAAGAAAAACCAGTACCCCGCGCATTCACGGCGTTATTCACGCTCATATCGATGCCTCCGGCAGCGGGCAGTATGCGGAATTGGACAATCAAGGTCGATACAAAGTGATTTTGCCCTTTGACCTTTCGGGAAGGGGATGGGGCAAGGCGTCCACTTGGCTGCGGCAGGTCCAACCATATGCTGGATCGGATCATGGTTTCCATTTTCCGCTGCATAAAGGGACTGAAGTCTTGCTGACTTTTATCGACGGTGATCCGGATCGCCCGGTTATTGCCGGCGCTGTGCCGAATCCGGTGACTCCCAATGTGGTGACCGCCACCAACCAGACCAAAAACATCATCCAGACCGCCGGCGGCAACCTTTATAAGACAGAGGATTTAGACGGCAAGCAAC
>JADFXS010000123.1 GCA_015233515.1 Deltaproteobacteria bacterium
CTATTTGATCATTCCTTCGGCGCATAACGGCACCAAAAAAATCCATATCGGCCATGAACTGGTCAAAAGTGACGATGCCACCCGCCTGATCAGAATGTATAAGGAAGTCGAATTGTTGGGACCGCCACCCTTTACTATCCGCTACAAGGAAAAAACCCAGGAAATAGACACTTGGGAAAATATTCTTACGGAGCTTTGGGCGGCGGGACAAAAAGGTTTGGGGGTTCAACGCTATAAAGGCTTAGGTGAAATGAATCCTCAGCAGTTATGGGAAACAACAATGGACCCGGAAAAAAGAACCTTATTGCGCGTCCGCGTGGAAGATGCGGTGGAATCTGATGAAATATTCACGATTCTCATGGGCGACAAGGTTGAACCACGTCGGGATTTCATTCAGGAAAACGCTCTTAAGGTCCGGGAGCTGGATATTTAGGACCGGATTTCTCCGCTACCAATAATCAAGGTGTCAAACCAGGTTAATAATTTATGACCACTATTTTTGAAAGAATAGAAAATATCAATATCGAAGAAGAGCTAAAAGGCTCTTATCTTGATTACGCCATGA
Source organism: Deltaproteobacteria bacterium (assembly GCA_015233515.1). The sequence continues at coordinate 566 of JADFXS010000123.1, forward strand.
GCGTAATCATTGGTCGGGCTTTACCGGATGTCCGGGATGGGCTTAAGCCGGTTCATCGCCGCATCATGTTCGCCATGAGGGAACTAGGCAACGACTATAATAAACCTTATAAAAAGTCCGCCCGCGTGGTCGGTGATGTCATAGGTAAATATCATCCCCATGGCGATGTCGCGGTCTATGATGCCATAGCGCGTATGGCGCAGGATTTTTCCATGCGCTATACCTTGGTGGACGGCCAAGGTAACTTCGGGTCCATCGATGGCGATCCACCGGCGGCCATGCGTTATACGGAAGTGCGCATGGACAAGTTGGCTCATGAACTCCTGGTGGATATAGAAAAGGATACCGTGGATTTCGGGCCGAATTACGACGGTTCCTTGGAAGAACCCTTGGTTTTGCCGGCCAGGGTTCCCAATTTGCTGATCAATGGCTCATCGGGAATCGCCGTGGGCATGGCCACCAATATTCCCCCCCATAACATGAGCGAAGTCGTCGACGGATTGATCGCCTTGATTCACAATCCGGATATAAGCATTATTGATCTGATGAATCATATTCCCGGACCGGACTTTCCTTCCGCTGGATTTATTCATGGTCAGCAAGGACTTTTGGAGGCTTACCAGACCGGACGCGGCATAATCAAGGTCAGGGGACGGGCCAATACCGAAACCAGAGCCAGAGACGGAAAAAAGTCCATCATCATTACCGAGTTGCCTTACCAGGTCAATAAAGCCAAGCTGGTGGAAAGCATCGCTCTTCTGGTAAATGAAAAGAAAATAGACGGGATATCCGAACTGCGCGACGAATCCGATCGCGACGGCATGCGGATGGTTTTGGAAGTTAAAAAGGATTTTCCCCCTGAAGTCATCATTAACCAATTATATCAGATGACCCAGTTGGAAATATCCTTTGGTTTGAATATGCTGGCCATTGTCAACCAGACGCCCCGGACTTTGACCATCAAGCAGTTTTTAGAATATTTTCTTGCTCATCGTCGGGAAGTTATCATCAGACGGACCAAATTCGATTTGGCCAAGGCCGAAGCCAGGGCCCATATATTGGAAGGTCTGAAAAAAGCCCTGGATCAGCTGGACTTGGTTATCGAACTCATTCGCACCAGTTCTTCGCCGGCCACGGCGGAAACCAGACTAATCGAAAGTTTGGATATAACCCAGATACAGGCCAAGGAAATTCTGAACCTCAGATTACAGAGATTGACCGGGTTGGAACGAAAGGCCATCGAAGAAGAATATATAGAGATGATCAAAGCCATTGCCCGGTACCGGGAAATTCTGTCTAATGAACGATTGGTTTTTCAGATAATCGAAGAGGAGCTGGTTGTCCTCAAAAGTGAATATGGGGACGCCCGGCGGACGGAAATATTATCCGATGTCGGTTATGGAATGTCCGCGGAGGACATGATCGTGGACGAAGACATGGTCGTGACCATTTCCCATACTGGATATATAAAACGCAATCCTATCAGTTTATATCGGGCTCAACGTCGCGGTGGCAAAGGCATAACCGGAGCTAAAATCAAGGAAGAAGATTTTGTGGAACACCTGTATGTAGCTTCCACTCACAGTTATCTTCTATTTTTGACTTCCATCGGTCGGCTGCATTGGTTGAAAGTTCATGAAATACCTCAAGCCGGTCGAATGACCAGAGGCAAGGCCCTGGTAAATGTTCTGACTTTGGAAAATGGGGAAAAAGTGGCTACGGTCCTGCCGGTCAAGGATTTGAATGAACCAGGCCGGTATGTGGTTATGGCGACGCGAAATGGTCTGATCAAAAGGACGGACCTGGCATCCTTCGATAATCCGCGCAAGGTGGGTATTATCGCTTTGACGATAAATCCGGATGATGAACTGGTTTCGGCGGCCTTGACCAACGATCACAGCGTTATCCTGTTAGCGACCAAAAACGGACAGGCCATATGTTTCAATGAATCGGACGTCCGGGCCATGGGGCGCACGGCGGCCGGCGTCATCGGCATTCGCATGGACCAAGACGATCAACTCGTGGCCATGGAAGTCCTGAGCGAAGCTCGCGATGAACACATTCTGACCGTAACCGTGAACGGATTCGGTAAAAGAACTCCGGCTTCGGAATATAGACTCCAGGCGCGCGGCGGCATGGGTTTGATCACCATCAAGACCAATCAGAGAAACGGCCCGGTGGTTGCGGTTTTTAAAGTCGCCGATGACGATCAGATTTTGATCATAACCGATACAGGTCGGATAATTCGCACCCGAATCAATGAGATTTCCGTAATCGGTCGGAATACTCAAGGAGTTAAACTTATTGAAGTTTCTCCGGATGAACGGGTCGTGGGCCTGGCCAAGGTTGTGGAAAAGGACGAAGAATAGACAAGTAGAAAAAAAGTGGCAAGACGGCATGTAGTTACTCTTTTTTTATTGTTTTTTGTCCTAGTGGTCGTCACTACCGGATGTGGACCGAAAACAGAGGAAGAATATTTTAACCAGGCGGATAAAGATTATGTAAAAGGCCGCTTTAAAGAAGCCGCTCGTCGTTTTCAGGAATATCTTTCGGAATTTCCCGAGGGAAAAAGACGAGATGTGGCTTTGTTTCGTTCCGGGGAAATACTTTACTACACCTTGGAACAAAAACCTGCCGCAGTTAAATACTTCAGCCAATTGGTCAATCAGTTTCCTTCCAGCGATTATACTTATAAAGCCAGGGAGATAATGGCGGCGGCTTTCCGGGATGAAACCCACGACTATCCTCTGGCCATTGAAGAGTTTCGCTGGTTGACCCAACATAGCCCTTCCGCCGGACAGGCCGCGGAAATGCAATTTCAGGTTGCCCGTTGTTTTCTATTATCCGAAAATTTGGAGCAGGCAATCCTGGAATTCGCCAAAATATTGGGAGCCGGACCTCCACCTGACCTGGCGGAAAAAGTCTACGACGAATTAGGCAGCGCTCATCTTAACTTGGGACAAATCGAGGAAGCGTTATATATACATAAAAATCACATAAATAGATTTCCGAATAGTCCCTTGGCCCAGGTTGCTGAATTTAAAATGGCCAACGCCCTGGAAGAATTGAACTCCTTAAGCGAAGCCATGAAAATTTATCAAGGTTTGCTCGATCGTTATCACAATCGGCAAGCGGTGGAAGTTCGCATAGCCGCGATAAAAGACAGACTGAAAAATTCCCAGACCCAAGCCAAGGAAATGGATTACTCCTATAGACCGGAAATTAATGAAGACAAGGAAAATAAAAACGCGCCGCCGACTCCGGCCCCGGCAACTTCTCCAGGGGCTAAAGTTCAGGGTCTGAAGTCTCAGACCAGGGATAAGAAAGGTCGTTGAAATGACAAAAAATTATGATGTTACCGACGTGAGGAAAGTTGCCGTCGTGGGCGCCGGATCATGGGGCACCGCCTTAGCCTGTCATTTGGGAATAAAAGGGGTGGAAGTCGACCTGTGGTCATATGAACTCGAAACGGCTAATCAGATTGACGCTAATAGAGAAAACAAAACCTATCTACCCGGTATCAAAATTCCGGAAAATGTCAAGGTTTTCACCGATATCAAGGAAGTGGTCCGTAATCAGGCGATAGTTTTTTTAGTGGTGCCTTCCCATGTCATGCGTCCGGTGGTTAAAAGTTTGGCTGATGTCTTGTCGCCGGGCGTCATTCTGGTCAGTGCGGCCAAGGGGATTGAAAATCAGACGTTGATGACGATGAGCCGGGTGATAAAGGATGTTTTACCATCCAATCTGGCTGTGCATCGGGCTTGCCTGTCCGGACCAAGTTTTGCCCGTGATGTGGGCCAGGGCCTGCCCATGGCCATTACCATCGCCTGTCCGGATAAGGAAGCAGCGGTCACGGTTCAGAATATTTTATTCTCTCCCACCATGCGCGTCTACACCAGCCGGGATTTGATCGGCGTGGAACTCGGTGGGTCCATGAAGAATATTTATGCGATCGCCGCCGGGATATCCGATGGTTTAGGTCTGGGAACCAGCGCTAGGGCGGCCCTGATTACCAGAGGCCTGGCGGAAATGACCAGACTGGGGGTCAAATTGGGCGCCAACCCCTTGACCTTCATGGGGTTAGCCGGTATGGGCGACCTGGTGCTCACCTGTACTGGTGATCTTTCCCGTAACCGTAACGTAGGCCTTAAACTAGGCCAAGGCCGTAAGTTGAAAGAAATATTGGCTGAAATGAAAATGGTGGCCGAAGGGGTTAAGACCACCAAGTCCGTTTACGACCTCTCTCGATTGGTCCGGGTAGATATGCCGGTTACGGAACAGGTTTATTTGTTTCTTTATGAAAATAAAGAACTGAAGCAAGGATTGTCCGATCTGATGACCAGAGCCCTTAAAGACGAAATAGATCAAGATTTGACTGACTAAAAATTTTTAATATGTTATTATCATAACCGATAGATATATTTAGGGTGTTTAATTCGTCGGCCTTGGGTGTCTCGACGCTGGTTATGGGACATGCCGGCCAGTGCATGTCCCGCAACTTGCCGCGGGGAGTTTCAATAACTTGTTCTTGACTTTCAAGGAGCCGATATTTAATCTAAACCCATGGAAACGGTAAATGTATCCATATTCCAAATATTGGAAGACATCGACTTCTTCTCCGGTTTTTCGTACGAAGAGCTGAGCGAGCTTTTAGAGTGTGGAGAGTGGTCCAAGGCTCAGGCCGGCGAACGTATCATAACCGAAGGTGAACTGGATCTCTACATGTATGTTTTGATCCAAGGACAAGTAGAAGTTCTTCTTAACGAAAAGGTTTTATCCATTCTCGGGTCCGGCGATACCTTCGGTGAATTCGGATTGATGGGCGGAAGACGGACGGCTCATGTCGTGGCTAAAGTCGATTGCCTGCTGCTCGGTTTCAACGCCGATCGCCTGAATATGTTGGATTTGAATCTGCAGATAAAATTCCTCAAGAAAATACTTTTTACCCTTTTTGCCCGTTTACAAAAGGTCAACCGTCGAGTCTGGTGGGAACTGCCCACACAGTGGAGATAAACATGGGGAAGGGGTGGATATTACCCCTATTCCTTTTTTCTCGCCTTTTAATTCAACCATCAGTTTAACTCTATGAACAGGCACCCGGCGATCCTAAGCAGTCTCAGGGCGCGCATTCTTTTAATCGTCATCGTCTTGACCCTGGTGACCATGGGCGCCGGCTTGGCTTCTCTATGGTATGTCATTCAGACCGACACTTTTTTTAAAAGCATTGTCGATCATCATCTGGCCATGGTGAAAAATGTCGATCGCCTGGAATATACCCTGCTCATGCAAAAAGATAATTTATCCAGTTTTTTTCCAGATAGTGACCAAGTTTGGTTAAAAGAGCTGGATCGTCGTCACGGTGAATTCAATGACTTCCTGACTCAGATCCGCCGCCTGACCGACACACCGGATACCGAGGAACTTATCAAAAATATAGAGCAGGTTTATTCGCGGCTTTCTGTCCGGCGTGGTCAAGTCTTCGAGTTATATCAGGCTGGAAAAAAAGAAGAAGCCCGGGAACTTCATCAAGCGGTTCAAAGAGATTACGCCGATATTCACGGGTTGATAAAAAAAATTCGGTGGGTTAACAATCAGCGTATTACCGAAGCCAGAAAAGAGATGGACCAACGGGCGGACGACATGATCAGATTAGCGGTCGGAACCATGGTAACCGTCGCGATTTTATCCGCTTTATTAGCGTTTGTTCTGGTCCGTCAGGTGCTGATCCCGATCCGCCGATTGATTTTGCTGACTTCAAGCAATTCCGGTGGAGAAGTTACCGATGAAGTTCAGGCCTTGAACACCGGTTTGAACCATCTGCTGGAAGATATGAGCCAGGCAAAAAGTGAATTGGAAGCTAGCCGCATGCGCTTGGAACAGGCGGCTAAAATGGCCTCGGTGGGTAAACTGGCGGCCAGTGTGGCGCATTCAATCCGCAATCCCTTGACTTCGGTCAAGATGCGGCTTTTTTCCTTGGAACGCAGCCTGGTGTTGTCTCAGACCCAAAGGGAAGATTTAACGGTAATATCTGACGAAATTCGTCACATTGACAATGTGCTGCGCAATTTTTTGGAATTTTCCCGCCGGCCGAAACTCAAAGTCCAAAAAATCAGTCCATCGGCGGTGGTGGATATGGCCCTGGACTTGGTCGGTCCTCGGATGCAATCCTATGATATCGAATTGCTGTTGGAAAGGTCTGGTTATTTGCCGGATATTGACGCCGACCCCGACCAGCTCAAGGAGGCCTTGGTCAATTTGTTGGTCAACGCTTCCGAAGCCGTTGGCCGGCGAGGCCGCATACAACTTGAGGAAAGAATTGATTGCCTCCCGAATTCCGGCCGGAACCTGGTTATCCGCGTCCGTGATAACGGTCCTGGTGTGCCTTTGGCTCTCAAGGATCAGATTTTTCAGCCGTTCTTCAGCACCAAAGACGAAGGCACCGGATTGGGATTAAGTATTGCCGAGAGGATCGTGGCCGAGCACGGCGGCAGTCTTGATTTTGAAATGTTGATCAGCGGTGGAGCCGCCTTCACCATCAGGCTACCCATGAAGGAGGTTGCTTCTTGGAAAAAATCCTGATCATCGACGATGACCAAAATTTGCGCCAGAGCTTTGAAAAGCTGTTACTTCATGAAGATTACACGGTTATTACCGCGGTGTCCGGGGAAAGCGGCCTGGAAAAAGTCAAGAACTCCAATCTGGACCTGGTTATCACCGACGTCCGGCTGCCGGGAATAAACGGCTTGGAGACCATCAAAGCGATTCGCGAGCTGCAGTCCAAGCTGCCGGTTATTGTCATGACCGCCTTCGGCACCACGGAAATGGCCATCGAAGCCACTAAGTTCGGGGCCTATGATTACGTGCTCAAACCGTTCGATATCCCCGAAATGTTGAATCTGATCCGGAACGCCCTGGAATGCGGTCGATTGATGCGGTCCCGGGTGCAACTCGACGAGGCTCCCAGCGCCTCGGTCGGGGAAGCCATACTCGGACATTCTCCGGCCATGCAGGAACTATATAAAGCCATCGGTCGGGCGGCGCCCACCGACGCCACGGTCCTGATTCGAGGCGAATCCGGCACGGGTAAGGAACTGGTGGCCAGAGCGATTTATCAGCATTCCCTCCGGGCCGATCGGCCATTTTTAGTGATAAACTGCGTGGCCATCCCGGAAACCCTTTTGGAAAGCGAACTTTTCGGCTATGAAAAAGGGGCTTTTACCGGAGCCACCCATCGCCGGATAGGCAAAATCGAACAGGCCGGCTCCGGCACATTGTTTTTGGACGAAATCGGCGATATGCCCATGTCTATCCAAGCTAAAATTCTACGCATGCTTCAGGAAAAAAATATCGAACGTTTAGGGGGACGGCAGGCCATCGGAGTTGACGTGCGCATCGTGGCCGCCACCAATCGTAACCTGGAAATGGCCATTGCCGACGGCCGGTTCAGGGAAGACCTTTATTTTCGCTTGAACGTGGTCACCCTTTATCTGCCGCCTCTCAGCAGCCGGCCTGGCGACGTCGCCTTGTTATCAGAATTTTTCCTTAACCGTTTTTCCAATTCCATGAATATAC
>JADFXS010000124.1:0-3507 GCA_015233515.1 Deltaproteobacteria bacterium
TCGCCGGGTGGAGCTTCGACACCCGGCGAGCCCGGTTCCGGCCATTTGCCCAAATAGATCAGATCAGGCGTATGTGCCTGGTGCACGATATAGGTAAGATCGGGATCGGGGAAATCATCCTCAACAAAAATGGTGAACTCGCTGATAACGAGTGGGCGGCAATCAGGGAGCACCCGGTGATCGGCCATAGGATCATTGAACCTCTTAATCTGAATTTCGAGGAAAGATCCATTGTCAGGCATCACCACGAACGCTTTGACGGCAAAGGTTATCCTGACGGTTTGTCCGGTGAAACCATTCCTATTCAAGTGCGAATAGTTTCTCTCTGCGATACGTTTGACGCCATGACAAGTAATCGGCCATACCGAAAAGCTTTGAGCTCGGGGGAAGCCCTCTTCCGCCTCAGGTCCGCGGCCAATACTCAACTTGATCCATATCTGGTAAGCGTATTCGGCGAACTGGTCCGGGAAGCCAGATTTCAAGACATTTTAGGGCCAAAAAAATCCGTTCTGGCCGCCTGAAAGAAAAGGACCGACGGATAGGTCTTAGCTTGACCAGTCCGAGGCGCGGACAAACTTTATCGCGACGCCGCTGTATTCCCGTTTTCCAATTGGACCAATCGAGATACTTACTCAACCCGGCGCAATAGATATAATTGAAGCTCCTTGCCACGTGTGGCGGGAAATGGGCTAGCCTCCGTCGGCCTCAGCCGGTCAAGACAGACCTTTGTAACTCATATGAATTACTTACACCTATTTGAATCTCTATTATCATCCCTAATTCACTACTTGCGGGTATCGAGGCACGTAACTCCCGGCTGCAACGCTCGGCGGGAAAGTCCCGCACCCGAAGGCCCATTCGAATTCTGGTAACTGTTCAATACAGTGCCAATGTTCACTTTGCTGATGGCTCCGGGCATTGCCCGGTGGCTCCTCGACGTATGGTAAATACGCCTGCGGGCCAAAATCGGTCCAACTTCGCGTTTCGCCTAGGATTTACGCGCCCTATCCGCGATTTGATGGTGGATTTAGGTCATTTAAGAGTTGAAGTATCGCTTACCATCGGATATTTTAATATATTAAAAGAAATGACCCCATGACCCTTTTAGGGTTCCGAACTATGAAAAAAATGCCTTCTTTATCTCAAACCCGCCGTTCCACCACTCTGATTCAGGCTATCTTAGCAATAATTTTGTTTTTCGGGCTGTCATCCCCCGCCTTTGGAAAAGAAATTCGCGTCGGAACATATGATTACAGCCCGCTGGTATCACTGGATGCCAACGGGAAACCGGTCGGAATTTTCATTGATATCGTCGAATACGTTGCCGCTGAAAAGGGATGGCGGATCACTTATGCCTACGGGACTTGGCAGGAAGGCCTGACACGGTTGGAATCCGGCTTGATCGATCTGGTCCTGAGCATCGCGCAAACCAAGATACGCGCCGCGACTTACGGAATAAACAAGGAACCGATCCTTTCCACCTGGGGACAGGTTTACTCCGCGAAAAGCAACCCGCTGAAAACAGTCTTAGAGTTGGATGATAAGTTCGTCATCGGTCTACACGGGGATATTTATTACACCGCTCTGAAGGAACTGGCGCAAACGTTCGGCGTCAAACCTCGGTATTTGGAGGCGGACAGTATATCCGAAGTCTTTGACGCCGTGAGCAAAGGTCGGGCTACCGCCGGAACCATAGACCGGTTCGGCGGTTTGGCCTATGAATCCATGTATAATGTCGTTAGAAGCCCGGTTGTCTATTTCCCGCAAACGTATGGGGTGGCCGCCACCAAAGGGAAAAACCAGGATATTCTCGACGCGATCGACGAATATATCCTGGCTCAGCGAAACAATCCCTCATCCCATTACCATAAAACAATACAAAAGTGGCTTGGCGGCGAAGAGTATGAACAAATTTCCACCTATCTGACCTGGGGTTTGACCGGCGCGACCGTGCTTTTCCTTTTAACTGTGGGAATAAGTTTGCTGCTCGAGCGCCAAGTGAGAAACAAAACCATCGAATTAAAACAGCAGAACGAAAGACTCGTGATTCAGATCAATGAACGTGAACGCGTCGAAAAGGCGCTTCAAGAGAACCAAGTACTGCTGCAGTCGATACTTGATAACTCCACTGCTTTTATTTATTTTAAGGATCTTTCCGGACGGTACTTGTTTATAAACAACCACTTTTCCAGAACGCTGGGCTTGCGGGATGAAGACCTGATCGGGAAGAAGGATATCGAGGTATTCCCTCGCGAAATATCGGAAAAATATCGGGAGAATGATCAAAAAGTTTTAAAAACCCGCAGAGCATTGGGATTTGAAGAGATCACAAATCAGCAAGATGGTCCCCACAATTTTATTTCCATAAAGTTTCCGGTTTACCGCCCGGACGGCCTTATCTATGCCATCGGCGGTATCTCTTCGGATATAACCGACAACAAGCGGGCGGAAGAATCCGTCAGAAAAAGCGAGCAAAGATTTCGAGCCATATTTGATCAAGCTCCGCTGGGTATCGCCGTCATCGATAACCAAACCGGCCAAATTCTCCAAATCAACCCAAGATTCTGCGAAATCTTCGGCCGGACATCCGAGGAAATGCTCAAGATGGATTTCCGACGCCTTGAAATCGCCGACGATTTTCCGCCGGATATCGATGAGGCCTCGCAATATTTCCCCCCACAAGCCCAACAGATCAATAAAGGCAAGCGTTTCCTGCGGCCGGATGATTCCCTGGTCTGGATAAGTTTGACCATAGTGCCGATATGGGCGGAAGGGGAACTTCAATTGCACGATCTAGTCATGGTCGAGGATATCTCCGAGCGGAAACGGGCGGAAAAAGAAAATCTCAAACTTGAGGCGCAACTCAAACAATCCCAAAAGCTGGAAGCCATCGGGACGCTGGCTGGTGGTATCGCCCATGATTTCAACAATATCTTGACCGCGATCATCGGCCATACCGAGCTGGCCAAGCTGAAAACCCTTTCTAACCCATCCTTGAACAATAATTTGACGCAGATTTTTAACGCCAGCATGCGAGCCAAGGATTTGGTTCATCAAATACTAAAATTCAGCCGAAGAGATGAAAACGTCCTGAAAGCCGTCACCTTGGCTCCCATAATCCAAGAGGCGTTAAGACTGGTCAGATCTTCTCTGCCCACAACCATAGAAATACGCCAAAATATAGATCCACTGCCTCTAACAGTTTTAGGCGACCAAACCCAAATTCATCAAATTTTGATTAATTTATGCGCCAACGCGGCTTATGCCATGCGTGAAAATGGCGGCCTTTTGGATGTGAATCTTTTTGCGGTCGAGCTATCCCCAACCTCGCCCTCACAACCAGTCGGATTATCGCCAGGTTCATACGCTTGCCTCATGGTCGGCGATACCGGGCATGGTATGGATCTAACCACCAAGGAGAGGATATTCGAGCCCTTTTTCACGACCAAGAAACCTGGAGAAGGCACGGGTATGGGACTTTCCGTTGTTTATGGCATAGTGAAAAAA
>JADFXS010000124.1:3519-5777 GCA_015233515.1 Deltaproteobacteria bacterium
GGCCAAGGTACCATTTTCAAGTTATATCTGCCCCTGATCGAAAACGAGTTAGTTCAAGCGCAAGATAAAACAGCCGATCCTTTACCCGGTGGAGTGGAGTCCATACTATTCGTGGACGACGAAGAAGCCATAGCGCAACTAAGCGAGGAAATTTTGCTTCACCTGGGATACCAGGTCACCAGCTTGACCTCAAGCCGGGAAGCCTTAACTTTATTTCAAAATCAGCCGAAAAAATTCGATCTGGTGATCACCGATCAATCCATGCCGTATATGTCCGGGCTCGAATTAGCACAAAAAATCATGAAGATTCGACCGGATATTCCTGTCATCCTCTGTACCGGTTTCAGCCAGCAAGTTTCGCCGGAAAAAGCTCGTGAGGCAGGCATCAGGCTCTTTTTGATGAAACCCTTGATACTACAGGATTTGGCCAACGCGGTGAGACAGACCTTGGATGCCTCACCAAACGAACCGACCGCATAACTTACCGGCTTTTTTGAGGCTCCCCGCGGCAAAATACGAAGTAATCGCGCGTCTGCATGTTCTCTACGCGACAAGTTATTTTTATGTGTGCTCCTTCCACCGTGAAGCAAGACCAGCCGCCGGGAATGTTGTGTCACTGCCAACCATGACAATAAATTTGATGCTTTTTCCCGGCCGGCCTATTGCGAAATTAATTTTATCCTATATATTTTATCTAACTGATAATTGAGCTTAACCTGCTCGCTAAATCGCTGGAGAGACTCCGAGTCGTCTTGCGATGTCGATTCCGCGGCACTGGTCCCTCCTTATATTAGGACGAAACATCGTTCTTTACCCTGGGCACCAATTATTATCAGTAAGTTAACTTTGTCTATATATTATAGGCTTAACTCAATTAACCAAGTGTTTGTTTCCTCATTGCGCCGAAAATAACGAGCATAATTCAACCCTCAAAAAGGAGAATGGCATGAAATGGTTCCACAACTTGAAAATCGGAGCCAAGCTGATGTCCGGTTTTATTTTGGTCGCTTTGATTGCCGGTCTTGTCGGCTACTTTGGCGTCAGCAGTATACGAAAAATCGATGAAGCCGACAAAGGCCTGTACGAAGTCAACATTAAGCCTTTAAATACTTTACAAAATATATCTATAGTTCACCAGAAAATCAGATTCAATCTTCAAGAAATCATAATAGATAAAAACGCGGACGAGTTGAAAAAGCATCAGGAAAAACTCAAGGAACTCGATAAAAACCTGGAAAACCATCTGACCGTATTTGAGAAATCCATCCGGGCCGATGACATCCTTCAAGAATTCAAGCATCTAAAATCAGCGATAACAAAGTTTGATCCGATCAAGGAAAAAGTGATTTCCCTGGCCGTGGAGAATAGAAAAGAAGAAGCGACCTTACTATTAAGAGGCGAAGGTCTCCAACTGGCGACGAGCATTGACGAATCTATCAACAAGATCTTCGATCTGAAGATAGATCAGGCTAAAAAGAAATCAGAAAATAGTGATATTATAGCCAGTGACGCCCAGCAGCTAAGCATAGTTCTAACCATTGGATGCATGATCATAGCCCTGCTATTAGGCTTTTTTATTTCACGAATTATCAGCAAACCGATCATGCTTTTACTGGACGCGACCGAGAAACTGGCTTCTGGAGATATCAACATAAAATGCGCTAGTGATACCAAAGATGAAATCGGTCTCCTGCTTAATGCTTTTATGAAAATTACCAATGCCATCAGTCCACTAGTGACTGATATCCGGATATTGTCCCAGGCCGCGATTGAAGGCAAGTTAGCCTCACGGGCCGATGCTTCCAAACATTCCGGCGCTTTCAGGGATATCATGGATGGGATCAACAATACGCTGGATGCGGTCATAACCCCCCTGAACGTGGCCGCCAACTATGTAGACCGCATCGGCAAGGGTGATATCCCGCCCAAAATCACCGACTCATACAACGGCGACTTCAATGTCATTAAAAACAATCTGAACAACTGCATCAATAACATCAACGCCCTGATCGGCGACGCCAACATGCTGGCCATGGCCGCCGTGGAAGGCAAGCTGGCCACGCGCGCGGATGCGACCAAGCACAGCGGGGATTATAGCAAGATCGTGGAAGGCGTAAATATCACCCTGGATTCGGTCATCGGTCCCTTGAACGTGGCTGCCAACTATGTGGACCGCATCAGCAAAGGCGATATCCCAGCCAAGATCACCGATTCGTACAACGGCGATTTCAATGTCATCAAAAGCAACCTGAACAACT
>JADFXS010000125.1 GCA_015233515.1 Deltaproteobacteria bacterium
GACCTGGCCGATGATATTTACGACGTCTTGATTGGCGCGATTTATCCCCATACCGGCAAGGAGTTTCTCAAATTCCGAAAAGGCCGCGAAGCCAAGACGAACTTCAATAAGTTCAAGACACTTGAAGAGGTCAAACAAGAAGACGAACTTTGTGAAAAAGCTTTGAAGGGTTTGCTGGTGGAAAAGGAGTAAACAAAGGCGAAGACAACCAAGGGCGAAAAAATGGAAAAACTCGTAAAAGTCCAGGAGTTGGTTGCCGCAATTCTTGACCTCGAATGGGAAATGTTTCAAAGGGTGAGAACCGCCTATCCCGTTAGTTGCCAGAAATCTCCGGAAACATTTCGCAAAATTCGAGCCAGTATCTTCGAGCTGTGGACCGAAGAGATGCTCGCCTCTTACCTTAATGATCTGCGCCAGGCGAAAGCTGTCGGCCGGAATCTTCTGTCCGAAAAATACGCCCGCATGGACAATCTCATCCCCAGAACCAATTTTAACCCGCTGATAGACAAGATTGTCGCTCTCGATGGCGACTGGCAGGCAGAGGTCAAAGATAAATATCCCCATCTTTATAGTAGAGTGTGCAGGGGCATGGAACCCACAAATGACGGCAATAATTTTAACGTCTACCTTCGCTGTGAACTGGAAACATATGGCCAAAATACGATCGAACTATATCATCAACAATCCAGTAAGGCCCTAGCCGATGGGGAAAATCTGACGCTTAGCATGCTAAAAAGATTAGTCGAAAAGGGCGGGTTTAAGGATTTGGACCAGGCGGAGCGGCACCTGACCGGTCTTCAGGCCAAAAGTCCATCAGGAGCAGCGAGGACAAACTAAATCATGAAGCTATTCGAGCCTATCCGGATCGGAGCGATAGAGGTTCAGAACCGCCTGGTTATGGCACCCATGACCACCCATTTTGCGGCGGAAGGATATGTCAGCGATCGACTGATCCGATTCTACGAAAGGAGGGCCAGGGGCGGCGTCGGCCTCATCACCGTAGAGGACGGCATAGTCGACTACCCGATCGGGAACAACACCGATCACCCGCTGGCAATCGACAGTGACCGATATTTGCCGGGATTGGCCAAACTGGCTGCCGCCATACGGAATCAGGGGGCTGTTTCTGTCATGCAGATCTCCCATGCCGGTAGACGGGCGGGGCAGATAGCCTCAGACAATGGATGTCTTAGGAGGACAGGAGGACGACTGCCCGTCGCCCCTTCGGCTTTGGCTCATCCTTCTCCTGGCCACGTGGTGCCCCAACCACTCGCCGCCGATGAAATTCAAAATATCATCGCCCGGTTCGAACAAGCTGCCGAAAGGGCGGTCCGGGCCGGGTTTGACATGATCGGTCTCCACTGTGCCCACATGTATCTTTGCGGCCAGTTTCTGTCACCCTGGTCCAACCAGCGCACCGACGAATATGGGGGAAGTCTCGAAAACAGGATGCGGTTTGTACTGGAAATCGTGAAGCGCATCCGGACCACGGTCGGCGCTTACATTCCCCTAGTTTGCCGAATGAACGGCAAGGAACCTGAAGGTGGAAACACCCCTGAGGAGTTGGCCGCCATTGCCGTCGCCTTGGAGCACGCCGGGGTAGACGCCCTGCATATATCGGTCGGATTTGCCGGCGTTTTATGGGACAAGGACTTCATTCCTGCTGAAGCAACCATGGGCATGCCCGAAGGCTGCATCGTGGATTTGGCTGCAGCCATAAAACGAGCGGTTTCCATTCCGGTCATCGCGGTCAATAAGATCCGCCACGTCCAGTTTGCCGAGCAAGTGCTTCAGGAAAATAAAGCCGATATGATTGCCCTGGGGCGGCCGCTGCTCGCTGACCCGGACTGGCCGTTGAAGGCCCGGCAAAACCGAGCCGCAGACATCCGTCCCTGCATTTCCTGCTGCCAGGGGTGCGTTGGCAATATCGAGAAGGGCCGGCCCATAACGTGTCTGTCCAATCCGCAACTGGGGCGGGAAAATGAATCGCCGATTTCACCGGCTCAAGCCGCCCGAAAGAAAAAGGTCCTGATTGTAGGCGCCGGACCCGCGGGACTCGAAGCCGCCCTCGGTGCGGCTACCCGTGGCCATAACGTAACCATATGGGAAAGGAATCCGACTGTCGGCGGTAAGCTGCAATTGGCCGCCACTCCGCCGGGAAAAGAAGAATTCACCGAACTGCTGGACTACCTGGTGCGGACGGTCCGAAAACAGGGGGTTAAGATTGGAATCGGGAAAAAAGCTGATTTGGCCGCGATAAAACGGTTTGGCCCCGATGTGGTAGTGCTGGCCACCGGAACCCGGCCGGTTTTGCCGGCTCAACTGAAGTCTGGCCAGGGAGCGAGTTTCATCCCGGCTACAGAAGTGATCGGCGGATACAAGCCCATTGGTCCGACGGTGGCGATTGTCGGAGGCGGAATGGTCGGGCTTGAAACCGCCAGGATGCTCTCATCTCAAGGGCACGCCGTCACGGTTTTTGAGATGCTCGACGATATCGGAACGGATATGCCGGCTATCACCCGGATACCCCTGCTGCTCGAGCTAAGAGAAAAAGGCGTCAAGCTATTGCCGCGCACCCCTGTCCGTGAACTAAGCGCCGAAGGGATAAGTTGGGAGCATGAAAGGACGCACGGCGTTCTGAAAGTAGATACGATAATTCTGGCTACGGGAGAAAAACCAGATGACGGACTTCAGAGAGAACTGGAAGGAGTCGTTGAGCGGGTCTATCTGGTGGGCGATAGCAAGCGCCCCGGTGACATGCTGGCCGCTATTGCCGACGCCTATTCTGTGGGACTTGAGATTTAACGCAACTGATCCGCCATAGCCTGACGGGAGTCATTATCCATGCCCTTTAACTCGGATTTTCAATGGGTCAAGGACGCAATCCGGAACAGTGAGATTTGTCTTTCCGAACACGTAATCCGGGAGCTTTTGGCCGGAAGGGTGACCCTATCGCACATCATTTCAGTGATGTCTTCGGGAAAGGTGATTGAAGTTCATACCCACCCACAACGCGGGCCCTTTTACGTGGCGCTCGGCTTTGAGGGCGCTAAACCGTGGCATGTGATGTTTTCCGGTTCCCCAGAATCGGGTCTCTCGGTTCTTATTGTTTATGAGCCTGCCTTCCCCATGTGGGTTAACCCCCAAACCCGATCCCGGTTTGAAGAGGAATACATGAAGAGCCACAGAAGCAATTGTCCTTTCTGTACGGGCATAATAACGCCGGTGGTGGTGGGAAACTTCGACTACCGTCTTGACGGCCGATTACATGTGGTTAAGGACGTTCCAGCCGAATTATGCGAGCAATGCGGCGAAAAATACATCAGCTTCGAAACGGCCCAAAAAATAGAGACATTGGCATCGGCCGCCTGGCCTGAGGAAGTGGAAACCGTCATCGTGCTTAGATATTCCGTTGACTAAAAACCTAGACTTTCCTCTGGACCACGCGGTGGCGATTACCCAGAAAATCTCAAACCCACTAATACTTGAGGTGGTTAAACCATTGGGTGTGGGTTGATGGAAAATTTACTGATCATTGGCGGAAGCTATTTTGCCGGACGAGTCTTCATCGAAAAACTGCTCGAACGAAAAAAGTTCGATATATTTGTGTTCAATCGCGGCAATCTTCCTCTTAATTATGATGAGGTTACCGAGATCGTGGGCGACCGGGAACAGCCGGAGCAAATCAGCGCACGCATTCCTGCCCTGAACTGGTCTGCCGTAATTGACTTTTGCGCGTATACGCCGGAGCACATCCGATCTATGATCGGCAGCCTGGCCGGATCAGTGGATCATTACATTCTTATCAGCACCACGACGATTTACGCAGAGACCAACGATCTACCCGTGCCAGAATCCGCAGATAAGGTTTCGGCTCCGCAACCGGAACTGGGACCCTACGCCACCTACGGTCTTGATAAGTGGCGGGCCGAATGCGAGCTGGCCGCATTAAGCCACACCAACGGTTTCCACCACACGATTCTGCGGCCGGCCATCATTTATGGCCGCTACAATTACGCCCCACGCGAATCCTATTTCTTTGATTTGATTGAAAACAACCGGACGATCATCATCCCGGAGACAGGCTTGCCTCTTTTCAGCTTTCTCTGGGTGGACGATCTGGCTGCTCTGATTTTGAACTGTCTTCATAACGACCGGGTATTTGAAGAGTCATTCAATGTTTGCAGTCCTGAACTGATTTCTTATCACAGGCTGGTGGAAGTATTGGAAAAAATAAGCGGTCGCAGACTCGTAATAGAGAAACTTTCACCGTCTGATATAGATCAATGTGGGATTCCATTACCCTTCCCGCTGGATCAGCACATAATCTATTCGTGCCAAAAAATCCGCACAGCCACCGGCTGCAGTTTTACTCCATTTGCAGAGGGCATGCGAGCGACCTGGCAATATTATCAGCAGCAACTTACCAGCAGAAGGAGGTAACAGGTTACACTTTCAGCAATTCCTCAGTGCAGGTATTAAAGTACAAATTGTGTAAAACTTCAAATTTAACAACCAATAAAGATGGACAGTAAATTATGAATGAAAAGATGAAGAATGGAATATTTTTGTGGTTTGTATTGGGCTTTTTAACACCACCTGTCATATGGCTATTTATGAATTGGTATTCAGGATTGGTTAACACAAACCAATTAGTCCAGCTGATATTATCTCCGTTCCTAATAATATATGTTTTATGTTTTGTACCAGCAATTGCATTTATATTAAATATGATTCTAAATAGTATAGTTTCAAATCATAGAAATTCAGGGAAAGAAGGCAAAAGAAGGAGTGATCATTACTTATCCCGCATTCCATATTTTTTCATTTGTTCCGAGTGCATATACTGTCTAATTGGACCCAATACCGCTTTATTTGGGAAAGATTTTATTAAGTTAACAGAATATGTTCTTTCGTGGCTTTTTGCCATACCAATCATTTTAGCCTATTCTATGCCTTTTTTTATCTTATTTTTGAATAGGATTGAAAAATGGACTTTAACTATTCCAATATGCACAGGTTATTTTGGCCTTAGGAAAAGGTTTTACGTAGTTACATTATTATCAGGTATTGGCAATATGGCTGTACTTCTGTTATTTGTTTATTCCGTTTTATTTAAAATGCCGGACATTTCTCTTAACGCATTTATGGTAAAGCTAGTTGTAATTGGCGCCATAAGCATATGTTCCTTGTTGGCAGTGCTGATTCCATTTATTAATGTGGTTTCTAGGCAACTTAATAATACTATAGATCTTGCTGTAACAGTCGCCTCTGGTGACTTTTCACAAAGAGTTTTAGCTGAAGAGAGGGATGAAATAGGTTTAGTTATTCAATCATTAAATGAGATATGTGAAAAGGTAGGACAAGGTGTTGGAGAGGCTTCTAATGTTTCCAAAGATGTGGCTGAAGGCACTATGGAGCAATCTGCCGCTATTGAAGAGATTTCTGCTTCGTTAGAAAAAATCTTCTCAATGACAAAAAGAAATACAGAAAATAACCTTTATACTGATGATTTAATGAAAATAATTCATACTATGATTGACGATTCCAAAAGATTGATGACGGAATTGTATGTATCGGTAGGTGAACTTTCAGAAACAAGCGTAGATATAAGAAAAATAATTAATTCTATAGATGAAGTAGCATTTCAAACAAATTTACTAGCGTTGAATGCCGCCATCGAAGCAGCAAGAGCAGGTGAAGTTGGTAATAGTTTTGCCGTTGTTGCAACTGAAGTCAGAAGTCTCGCGGTACGAACCGCACAAGCTGCAAGTAACACAAAAAAGCTTATAGAAGGGACTATACATAAAATTGAAGTTGAAACACACCTTATTGGTAGGCTGGATCAGGCATTTGGCAATATTTCAGATAAGATTTATAAAGTGAAAGATTTAGTCTCTTTAATTTCGACTGCTGGCAAGGAACAGATGAACAGCATTGACCAAATAGTTAGAGGTGTTCATGAAGTTGATAAGGTGATTCAACAAAATGCCTCAAACGCAGAGGAATTAGCCGCAAGTATGTCCATGTTTAAAGTGGCGAGCATGGCTGAAACAGTAGCGTCAAGTTCTTTCTCTTAATTCCCAAGCAGTGCCACCTCCGTCGCCGGTGTCTCTCTGGTTGCCCACCCCTCTTGGGGGGCCAGTGGCAATAGGATTGACAGCAGCGGGTCACATCAGTAGATCAATATAATTCCAACACGGTCAAGGGCCACGGTATAGTCACCCGATCATGAAACATAGCATTTCTGGACGGCATCGTCTAAGGACAATTCCCGTTGCCCAGAATTATAAAGAAACCTCCGCAGCATCCTGATCGTCTGAAAATTGAAGGTGTCCTCAGCTTCTATTTCTACCTCAATTTCTTCTATCCCAGGAATTGATTTATCTGGGTCATTATCCTAACATATCTGACAGGGGTAAACAATAGCGCAAGAGGTACAAGACCAGGAAAATTGAGGAAACCGGTCGAGGCTGTCTGGGTACGTCAATCTGCAAACGGGTACGCAACAAAAAAAGGACTTAAACCAATTTGGCTTAACTCCTTGTATTTCCTGGTGGGCCGTCGGAGGCTCGAACTCCAAACCTACTGATTAAGAGTGAGAACATACCTAAAAAAGGCATATTTTTTATCCTAAAAAATCCTGCAATCTCTATAACCTGCCTATCTCAAGAAATGTCAACTCAGTCTTTGTATATTACTGCAAGACGACGTTCGGCGTAAACCAGACCGTACAATCACAATATCTCCTATTTTGCCATCAACCAGGTCCTTTTGAATGACTAAAGAGTCGACCGTCGGAATGTAAACTGATTTTTCCTGCTGGCAACAGCGGCCTCCATGATTGTAATCTCAGGTAGATGCATCAATTTAATCATTCTTCTTAACTGACGCTTGCCCCACCACTGACAGTCAATACCTGCCGACCTTTTTAACAAAGCCGCCCCAAAAAAATATACACAACTGATACTGTGCCGAAACGAAACTGTAACGAGCAAGTGATATGGGTGCTTCCAGCGGTCGTCCGCGATCTCGGCCGGAGCTTTCATTCTGTGCCGGACGCTAAATTAAGCCCCGGAATGGATCTGAAACACATTAACTATTACAACTATAGAGAAACGAACTGGAAGCTCTTAAACAGTTGTCTGGTAGCCGGTATCCCCTTTTTGAATCAGACCAGATTGACATCGAAGAGACGGATGGACTGACTTAAGGCCCAGGGGGCACTGGGAAGGCGGATGCGTTGCTGAGTCGTGGCCGGTTCACCCCTTTGGGCGGATTGCACGTTTATCCGGGCGACTGAACTAAGCAATATTTTGGAGCAATTTTTAAATTTTCCGTCGGAAAGGTCTGCCGGAGCGAGGTGAAAGCGATAAATGGACGTGGAAAGAGCTTTTGGGATGTTTCCCTGGGGAGAGAAGAAACAAGTGGGAGAACTATACTTAAACAACGAAATCTTAAAGGACATTCTCGATTATGCAAAACCATTGGGGCATAACGAAAACCCGGCCAATCTGAACCTGGGTTTCGGATTCCTCTACTATGGTCTGGCCAGGTCTCTCAGGCCGAAACACACTCTGGTGATCGGGTCGGGCTACGGATTTAGTGTGGTTTGCCTGGCCTTGGGGATCAAACACAATGGAGCGGGGAGTCTCACCTTTGTAGACCCATCCTATTCCCTGCTCAAAAACGGGCCGTTCAAGACCGTTGGCGGAAGCGGAAAATGGGATGATCCGCAAGAGGCATATGAACTCTTCCGAATGTTCGGGGTAGAGGATATCGTGACGCATTACAAGCTGCGCAATGATGAATTCTTCCCTTCCTACGAAAGCTTCCAATTACCCAAAATCGATCTAGGCTTTATCGACGGGAACCACGCCTTCAAAGATGTCAAGTACGATTTTCTAAGTACGCTGAAATATTCCCATAAAAATACCTACATCTTTCTCCATGACTCTAACATCTATGTCCGGGAAATAATCCATCACGCCGGTGTCAAACGGTGGTTGAAGATA
>JADFXS010000126.1 GCA_015233515.1 Deltaproteobacteria bacterium
GGTGAATACGCCTGCGGGCCAAAATCGGTCCAACATGCAGGCGAACTGTCCCCGCAGCGTTCTGCGGGGCAGCGAGCGAAATTAAAACGCTCTGCCGCCTTACATGTCCAAGGTATCCGCCAATGGCGTGACCTTCAACTTCGCGTTTCACCTAGGATTTACGCGCTCGCTCCACAATTAGGCGGTGGATTGGCTAAATCCGAACACCTTGACAGAAACCGCTATTTTCGACTATTTATAAGCATGAAAAAAATACATTGTCATTGCGGCGGCAGATTGACATTGACCCGGTCTTGAAGGAAGGTGCAATGGGTCTGCCAGGTGTGCGGACGTAATTATTCCTTGGAAGCCCTGGCTGAACTTTTAGACGATGAACTGGAAGACGTGTTGGCGGATATTAGAGTGGACCGGCTATAAATCGCGTTTGATCAAAGACATTCACTTGATCGGTCGCGCCGGTCCGAATGGAATATCCCCAAGCCGCGACTATTTCCGCTAATAGTTATGATCAGTCAGATATTGAAGCTCCCCGCAACGAGCCGCAGGGAATCCTCGCGAGGCGGAAAGGTTTGATTTGATGATAAATTCCGTGGTAAAGCGGAAACTTAACGTGGCCAAGCTGTCGGTGGGCTCCAACCTTCTCCTGGTGGTGCTCAAAGTTATCGTGGGCTTGGTCATCGGGTCGGTTTCGGTGCTTTCCGAAGCCATTCACTCCGGAGTGGACCTGCTGGCCGCCATCATCGCCTGGTTCGCGGTCCGAACTTCTTCCCGTCCGGCGGATGACAACCATCCTTTCGGCCACGGTAAAGTGGAAAATATTTCCGGGACTATTGAAGCGTTACTCATCTTTTTGGCTGCGGGCTGGATTATTTTTGAAGCGGTTCATAAACTTCTAAAACCCGAACCGATGAATGAAGCTTTTTGGGGCATTATGGTTATGCTCTTTTCGTCCATCACCAACCTTTTGGTCTCGCAACGGTTGTTCCAGGTGGGGCGCCAGACCGATTCCGTGGCTTTGCAGGCCGATGCCTGGCATTTACGGACCGATGTTTATACCAGTGCGGGAGTCATGTTCGGACTGGCCGTGATCTGGCTGGGAAAGTGGCGTTGGCCGGAGGTCGATTTAAACTGGATTGACCCGGCGGCCGCCATAGCCGTGGCTCTGCTTATTATCAAGGCCGCCTGGGACTTGACTGTTCAATCAGCGCGCGATCTGCTGGATGTCGGTTTGCCCCACGATGAAATAACCCTGATTCGTGAACATATTCTATCCCAGGTTCCCATGGTGCGGAGCATACATCGATTTCGGACCAGGAAGTCCGGGGCGAGTCGTTTCGTGGAATTTCATATGCTGGTAGACCCGGCGATGTCCGTTGATGAGTCCCATCGGGTTACCGACGTCATCACGCTATCCATACGCGAACACTATCCGGAGACTTCCGTGACCATTCACATCGAACCATGCAACGGACAGTGTGAACCGAAATGCGTGGGAAATTGCCTGCTATCGGATCAAGACCGCCAAGAAGTCCGCGCCAACGGACCAAAATCGAACTAATCGACATCCTCCATCGGGCTATAACCGCTGAGTTATTCCAGGGCCACCAACCGGCATATACGGTTCATTCCAAGGCATGACGGGCTCTTCATTTCATCAGGCGCGTCCTATCTTTTTAGCGGTAAGTGTGTTAATATAACTAGTTGCTGCGATCATTCGGCTGGAGCGAAAGAAGCCACAACGGCCCGGTTGGACCGAGCAGGCGCGATAAATAAAGTTCCGGAAAATGCCGGTGAGTGTATTCTTAAAAACTTACCGTGGGACTAGTGCGTAGATATAATCAGATGTTCTCGCTCCCGACATGTCGAAGATACCCACGGTTCACCGCGGGGCGCGTCAAGCTTTTGGGTCGATCTAAGGAGTAGCTATCCGGTATGTTTGCTATTGTCGGCACGGTCATTGTATTGGTCTGCGTTATTGGCGGGTACATCCTGGAAAGGGGCAGTCTATCGGTTCTGTTTCAGCCGATCGAGCTCCTGATCATCGGCGGCGCGGCTACAGGGGCTTTTATCACCTCTTCTCCCAAGGCGGTTATTCAGGCGACCATCAAAGGCTTGCTCAGTATTTTATCCGCCAAGGACCCGGGCCGGGACAACTACATGGAGATACTGCAATTGATGTTCGAGTTCCTGAGCGTGGCCCGGCGCGAGGGTGTAATAGCCATTGAAGACCATGTCAACAAACCGGACCAAAGCAAAATTTTCAGCAAGTATCCTCATATCATGAGCGACCATCATCTCCGGGATTTCATCTGCGACAATTTGAAGGCGTACATCAGCGGCAGCATCGACCCGCCGGAATTTGAAACCTTGATGGATATCGATATCGAGGCCCAGCACGAACACGCCTCGGTGGCCCCCGGAGCCATCGCCAAAGTCGCTGACGGCTTGCCCGCCTTGGGGATTGTGGCCGCGGTTCTAGGCGTGGTCCTGACCATGGGCAAGATCAAGGAACCACCCGAGGTTCTGGGCCATAGCATCGGCGCGGCCTTAGTTGGAACCTTTCTTGGGGTTCTCCTCGCTTACGGTGTGGTGGGGCCTTTGTCCGCGAATCTGGAAAACCGGGCCAAGCAACACGCCGTGCTGCTTAATGTCGCCAAAGCGGCCTTGATGGGGCTGGCTCAAGGCGTTCCGCCCATGCTGGCCGTGGAGTTCGCCAGGCGGGCTATTCCCGGTCCGGAGCGGCCGTCTTTCGAAGAGCTGGAAAACGCGCTTAAATTCGCCAAAAAGGGTGCTTGATCACAGGAATAATTTATCATGGCCGCGCAGCAACAGCCCAATAAAAAGGGCAACATCATCGTCATTAAAAAAATCAAAAAGGGTGGGCATGCCGGCCATCACGGCGGCGCATGGAAAGTCGCCTATGCCGACTTTGTCACCGCCATGATGGCTTTTTTCTTGCTCTTATGGCTTTTGTCCATGGTGTCCGACGAAAAAAAAGCACGGATCGCCGAATATTTCCGGGAGTATACAGTCTTCAGTATCTTCGAAAAAGGCGGATCGGCCTTTGAACCCGGATCAGAAAAAGGCATCATGGACGTCAAAACCGAGCAGGTTGAAAAAAAGGGACAACAGAGCAAAGACCAAATACAGATGGATCGAAATACGCTTCCAGGAGATCAGGAGCCCAAATACACCGAAGGCAAAAACACGGAGGTCCCCGTGGATGAGGGCATGCCGCCGGAAGGAAAAAAGCCTGATCAGACAACTCCAGGCGAGGATCAGGCGGACGAAGGGGCGGCGGGCGATAAACAGATGACTAAAGAGCAGTTGAAAACCGAACTGCGCAAGGATATTGAAAATCGACTCAATGACATGAAAGATCAGGTCTTGGTCGATACCTTCGAGGGTGGGGTTCGTATTCAAGTCACCGATAAGGAAGGTGCGCTCATGTTTGCCCTGGGCGGGACCGCGCCCACGGATAATGCCATGAGGGTCCTCCGGGTCATCGCCGAACGCTTAAGTACTCTGAACAACAAAATCGCCGTGGAAGGGCACACCGATGCCCTGGTCTATACCAATAATAATTATTCCAACTGGGAGCTATCCACAGCCAGGGCTTCGGCCGCCCGATTGTCCTTGGCCCGTTTCGGTCTGCCGGCGGACCGACTGACTCGAGTCGCCGGCTATGCCGCCACGGAACCGCTCATCAAGGAAAATCCCAACGATCCAAGAAATCGACGCATCAGCATTCTGATCTATGACCGGCCGCGCGGACCCAATTCCAAACTAGGCGCCGGGACCAAAATGGAAACCGCTCCAAGATCCGGCCCCAAATCCGGTCGACCGAACAACGGGGTTGAAGAAGCATTTATCGAGAAAGCTAAACGACAAGCCACTCAAACGAAACCGTGATTTTTCGAGGTACGGCATGGCTAAAACCAAAACTAAATCCAATCCACATCCGGAAGTCGCCAGGGCGTTACGACTCCAAGCCAAGGTCGACTTGATTGTGGTGTTGGACTTGATAAAAGATAGGATCGATGTCCGTTCGACCATCGTCTATGAAATTGAAAATGACAAAATGATTTTGTCCCAATCCGATCCCCCCATTCTGAAGTCTTTTGCCGGTAATCCCGTGCAAGCAACTTTTTTGGTGAAAATGGCGGATGGCACCACCCGCCGGTGGGGATATGAAACAACTATTTTGGACGTAGTGGCCGATTATCGCTTGCGGAAGGACGATCCCATTTCTCAACCCGCGATCTTTATCGGCCCTCCCGGAGATGAGTTTACTGAATCCAACACCCGCTTGGATTACCGCATTAGAATCAACCCCCGGGATGGTATCGTGGCGAAAATCCGCGGAGCCATGGGGCGAGTGACCGTAATAGATTTGTCCGTGGGCGGTATGATGGTTTCCTTTCCCGGAGTCGTGGAGGTCACCGAAGGTGAACGTTTGTGGTATACGTTGACTTTTCCCGACCTGTCCAGTATCGGCGGTGAAGCTGAAGTCCGGAGGGTTTCCAATTATGGTAAACCGGTGCGGTCCACCACGATCGGCTTGAAGTTCCTCAATTTGGAAATCAATGCCATCAGGAGTCTGCAAAAAACCGTCAACCGACTCATGCTTCAGGCTCAGCGGGCAAAATTTGAAGAATATTAATAGAATATATGCGCTGAAACGCCTCGATTCTCGGGCGGTCCCGTATTCCTCTTAACCGCTCTCCCCTTTATTCAGAGTTAATATATGTCAGACGGGTTGGAGGCGGTTAAGGGATAAGTCTGTGTAGCAAAGATGAATCTTTATAAATTTCTAGTTGCCTTTACTGCGGAGGTGTAAATATCTGCAAGAGCCGTAGACCGGTTTCAGATGCTCCCCCAATCTTGTCGAGATCGGCACATCAATATCATGAGGTTGATTATCCGGAATTTTCGGCGCTCTTCAACATGCCGGCGAATGCATTCACTGTTCCTTGCTACGAAGTAGCGAGCTAAAACTAAATGCTTTCGTTCCTTAAATGTCTAAGATTCCCCGAGGTTTGCCGCAGGGAGCTTCCATTATTACCAGCGCCATTCCATCATAGCGTTATTTTACCGAAAATAGGCTCGATCGCATATTCGTGAAGAGGTTGCGGCCAGCGATGTCACAAACGGCCCCAGAGAATCAAAAAAATCATTTGAAATCTACGTTAGCCTTAACCTTGGCGGCTTTGGGCGTGGTTTACGGCGATATCGGCACGAGCCCCCTTTACGCTATAAGAGAATGTTTCCATGGCCGGCATGCCATAGAAATCACTGAAACCAACATTCTAGGCGCCTTGTCTCTGATTTTTTGGTCCTTGGCCGTGGTTGTGACACTAAAATACGTAACCTTCATTTTTAGAGCCGACAATAAGGGTGATGGCGGGATTTTCGCCTTGATGTCGTTACTGCCGGCGGGGCAAGACATATCTCCCAAGAAGCGGTCAATCCTGATCTTGGCCGGCATATTCGGCGCATCTCTGCTTTATAGCGATGGCATGATAACCCCGGCCATTTCCGTCCTATCCGCCGTGGAGGGTCTGGAAGTCGCCACACCGGCCGCCACCCGCTTCGTTGTCCCGATCACTTGCGCTATCCTTTTTGGGTTGTTTTCCATACAAAAGAGAGGCACTGGACGAATCGGCCGAGTCTTCGGTCCGATCATGCTAGTGTGGTTTTTGACACTTGCCCTTCTCGGTATCAGCTCAATCATCAAAGTTCCCCAAGTTCTGTCCGCCATCAATCCGTACTATATTTATCGTTTTTTTTCCACGAATGGCCTGCATGGGATTGTGGTTTTAGGGTCGGTGGTTTTATGCATCACCGGAGGTGAATGTTTATACGCGGACCTGGGTCATTTTAACAAGACGACCATCAGGATTTCGTGGTCAGCTTGGTTTGGCCGGCCTTACTGTGCAACTATTTCGGACAGGGCGCCGTCTTGCTTTTTGACAAAGATGCGGCTTTCCATCCTTTTTACGCGTTGGCGCCCGACACCCTGCTTTATCCCATGGTGGCCCTATCCACTACAGCCACGATTATCGCCTCACAATCTATCATCACCGGCGTGTTCTCTTTGACTCAACAAGCCATACAGCTCGGCTTCTTGCCGCGCATGAAAATCATTCATACTTCCGCGGAGACCAGGGGGCAAATTTATCTACCCTGGATCAACTGGATGCTTATGCTAGCCTGTCTGGCCCTGGTTCTGGTCATGGGAAGTTCCAGCCGGCTGGCCGGCGCTTACGGCATAGCCGTGACCGCCGATATGTGCATCACTTCCGTTATATTCTATTTTATCCTGACCAGACGTTTCCAGTGGCCTGTCTGGCGTGGAGCCTTGCTTATCGGGTTATTTTTGGTCTTTGACCTTAGTTACCTGCAAGCCAACCTTCTCAAGGTTATAGACGGAGGTTGGTTCACCCTTTCCGCCGCGTCTATTTTGGCCATTACCATAACCGCATGGAAAGATGGTCGTGCGGCTTTATATAGTGCCGTCCACAGATATTATGTGACGGAAAAGGACTTCATTCAAGACATCGCCCGTCAAGCGCCCTATCGCGTCTCAGGTACGGCGGTTTTTATGACCGTATCTCCTAGCGGCATACCGCCCACGGTGCTTCACCATTTCAAATTCAACAAAGTTTTTCATGAACGAGTCATCCTTCTTTCGATTTTAACAGCTGAAACTCCTAGGGCGTCCCTCACCGAAAAACTCCAGCTGGAAGACCTGGGCCAGGGTTTTTACCGTCTGAAGGCATATTTAGGATTCATGGAAACGCCAAAAGTTCCGGATATCTTGCGTCAAGCCGCTGCTCTGGGCTTGGAGGCGGACCCCAATATCATGACTTATTACCTGGGCCGGGAAACCCTTTTGATTACCGGACAATCAGGGATGGGGGCCTGGCGCAAGAAACTATTCGCCTTCATGTCCCGTAATTCCATGAATCCCACCACTTATTTCAACCTGCCGCCGGGAAGAGTTGTGGAATTGGGAATACAGATGCAGATTTGAAGCCTGTTTAATCATTATTTTTCTAGTCGCGATGGTGCTCAATGTTCACTCTCCTGGCAACAGCTCTTATGCTGGTTCACAACCCACGGCTTTGGAGCCGGAAACTTGGAAGCTCGAGCTTCAACAACAAGCGAATGGCTTTTTAAAGAGGTTTAGTAAAATCGATGTCACAGTTGTCTGCAGCCCACGACCAGCATCCAATCAAGGCGTCTTACTCTTTGGCCTTAGCGGCCTTGGGAGTGGTTTTCGGCGATATAGGCACCAGCCCTTTATATACTATCCGTGAGTGTTTTCATGGTCCCCACGCCGTGGCGATCACTCCGGGAAATATAATGGGGGTTTTATCCCTGGTTTTTTGGTCTCTGGCCATAGTCGTCTCTCTCAAATATGTGCTGTTCATTTTGCGTGCGGACAGCAAGGGCGAAGGTGGAATTTTCGCGCTTATGGCCTTGCTCCCATCCAGGGACAAAGGTCTAAGCGGTAGGCGCCGGAAGGCGGTGATTCTGGCCTGCATATTTGGGGCCGCTTTACTATATGGGGACGGTATTATCACTCCGTCCATTTCTGTCCTCTCGGCGATAGAAGGATTGGAAATGGCCACACCCAAAGCCACTCCGTTCGTGGTCCCCATGACCTGCCTCGTATTGATTTTTTTATTTTCCTTTCAAAGCCGCGGGACAGCGAAGGTCGGGCGGGTTTTTGGTCCGATTATGTTGCTCTGGTTTCTGACCATCGCCGCCTTGGGGATAGGGTCCATTGTAAAGGTCCCGGAGGTTTTGCTGGCCATCAACCCCTACCATGCCTGGCGGTTCTTCGCGGAAAATCATCTGCATGGCATTGTGGTTCTGGGATCGGTCGTCCTTTGTATTACCGGAGGAGAAGCCTTGTATGCCGATTTGGGGCATTTCGACAAGAAATCCATCCGTATGTCTTGGGCCGGCTTGGTTTGGCCGGCG
>JADFXS010000127.1:0-2814 GCA_015233515.1 Deltaproteobacteria bacterium
CGATTCGGCCAGGAAGAGCCAGGCGCCCAGGGCCACTAAAAGTGGCACGAAAGAAGCGATAATTCCGGCCTGGGAAGAAGTGGTGAAGCGGAGTGCGTTGGATTCCAGTAAAAAATAGAGACACGGTTGAAAAAGCACCATGGGAAGCAGAAATTTCCAATCACCCCTTTGGTAATTTCGCGGAATGAGTTTTCCGGCGAAAGGCATCAGGATAAACAAAGCGATGATCATCCGCGCCCAAGTCACCGTCCAAGGGTCTAAGTGGGTCACCGCCAGCCGCATGGCGCTGAAGGACCCACCCCAGAGCAGCACCGCCGCCAGGATAGCCGCAACCGGGGCCGTTGCGCCGTTTTCCATCAATCGGTCAACCCATTGTCCCATCTTGGATTTTATCGCTACTGTACTTTCCATGTCTATTTCCCCTCCTTGATCGGTCATACCGCCACGATAGGAAAAAGGGACGAGAACGTATTGCAGGAAATTGCCTGGCTGAAACTTGTGCCTGGATTGAGGTGCGGGGGCTTTCCGGCGGCCATGAAACCTCGGAGATCGGAGTTTTTTGGCGCGGGTAATTATTAATAAGCTAAAACCGAGGTTACAATCGAAGCTTCCCGCGGCCGTCCGCGGGGAAGGCGCTAACCGGCATATACGGAAAGGTACTGGGTGGGGGTGGCTCCTATGAATTGCCTGAACTTGTTGACAAAATGGCTTTGATCGGCGAAACCGGTTTCCAACGCTACCTGGGCGAAGGGTATTTTACGCCGCAAGAGGCGTTTGGAAGCCTCAACCCGCTGTTGGGTGCGAAAAACATGGGGCGGCAGGCCGGTTTCCTTTTTGAAAACGCGGAGAAAATGATAACGGCTCAGGCTGACGGCCCGGGCCGCCTCCTCCAGGGAAATCTTGCGCTCCAAATCCGAAGACAACAATTCCTTGGTTTGGGTGATGATTCGGCGATTATTGGCCGGTTTGAGGGAAATTTCTTTTAATCCGCCGAAATTGGAGATCAAGGGCACCAGGGAATCGATGACTGACGACTCTTTTTCCATCAAATCGGTTTTAGAGGGAATAAGCTGGCAGATCCGCCATAAGGAAAAGTATAGTTCCGGGTGATGAACCACGGTTTTCTCAAAAATCGGCAACCGGCCATCGGATTCGAACATTTCCTTGGCCGCCTCCCGCATGAGGTCCACGTCCACATAAATCATCCGATATGTCGCTTTGGCCCCGGAAGCGGGGACCCCTGAATGCACTTGTCCCGGATTGATGAGCGCAATTTCTCCGGGTGCGACAAAGGCATCCTCTCGTTGCGGCCCTAAACAGTAGGATCCACCTTCAAACATCAAGCCGATGGCATACACACTCTCATGGGAATGATTAGGGAAGACATGGCCGCTGTCCTTCACCAGGGAAGTTTCCAGCCCGGTCAGTTCAGAGTCCCGCCAATACTTAACGTTTTCTATCTTTTGCATGATCCGGCTCGCCTCGGACCTTCCCCAAAATTGACCTTTATCAGTTTAAACGCTGTTCGAAAAAATAGTATTGAAAAAAATTGCTATGCGGATTGACAGGGTTATTTTTTTATAGGATGGGATTAGCAGGACTAGGTGAATGGCTCGGGCTGAACCGCCGAGATATTAAGCGATACACATTTCAATTCCGGTTCGAAATCAGAAAGAGAAAAGCGATCATGACCACCACCCGCATCTATCTAGAGGACGATCACTGTTACGAAACAGCGGCCTTGGTCGTCGCGATTCGCGATGAGGCCGCGGCTTTCGATCAGACCTGTTTTTACCCCGGAGGCGGCGGCCAACCTCCCGATGAAGGTATGATAACTTTCGAGAACGGCGAAACGTTACCCATTCTCTCCGCCCGGGCCGACGAGGACGGGTTGATTTGGCATTTCAGCGCCTCGCCTTGGCCCGCCGATCTTGTGGGCCGGACGGTCCGGCAGGCCGTCAACCGCGAGAGGCGGTCGTTCCTCTCCCGCTATCACACCGTGCTCCATGTGCTCAACACTATCGCTCTGCGGGATTACGATGGCTGGATTACCGGGGTTCAGATCGGGGCGGACTATTCGCGGATCGATTTCAAACTGGATGGTTTCTCCTCGGCGCTATGTCCGGACATGGAACGAAAGGTCAACGCCGTCCTGGCGAAAAACCATCCCCTCATGGCCTACTACCTTCCGGAAGCGGAATTCCGGGAACGGAACGATCTGCTTCGCACCCTGGAAGTGAAGCCGCCCGTCAAGGAAGGGCGAGTCCGGATAGTGGAAATTCAAGGTTTCGACGCGCAAGCCTGCGGCGGCACCCATGTGCGGGCCACCGCCGAAGTGGGGACCTTCTCGATCTTTCGCACGGAAAACAAGGGTAAGATCAACAAAAGGTTGTATGTCCGGCTGGCCTGAGCCGAAGCGTTTCCGTGGACGTGGATCGTTGGCCGCCGGACCTTGGAGGATCTGATTTCGCTCCTCAGTAAGCGAAAATTGTTTCCGGTTGACAACAGTTTATTCACTCCCCGAGCAATTTTACGAACAAAACCCGGTCTTCGCCATGCCCGTCGTAGTTCTCGTTGACTGAAATACCATCAATTACTTTGTTGCCAGGTTCAACGCTAAATCCCATCCGCAGGTGAAAGGCGATGGAAACCTTATTGACCGGTGAGGTTACGCAGTGGACGGCCCGGGCGCCGTGGTTTCGGGCAATTTCAATGAAATGTTCATAGAGATTCCTCGCGACTCCTCTTTGGCGATAATCAGGATGAACTCCGGCAAAGTGGATATAAGCCTGATCCGGAAAAGTTTGGGACCAA
>JADFXS010000127.1:2873-4251 GCA_015233515.1 Deltaproteobacteria bacterium
GCCATCAAGCCCGTCTCCCGAAAGTGAACAAAGAAAAGCTTGGGGAGCATGTCGCTCATATTACGTCCGCCCCACCAATCATTGAGCACGGAGATGATCGGTTGATAATCAGACGATTCCACATGACGAATAATAAAATCATCCATTTGATGTCCCCCATATTCCACCAGTTTTGGAAGGCCGATTAATCAGCATTTTAACTAACCACGCCGGTCGGATAACTCCTCATAGGTTAATATTTCATCATTTTTCCGCTATGACCAGCATTTCAAAATCTTCGGTCGATAATTTATCGGTTCGGCTGAAAGCCCCAAGCTTCGAACCGTAAATATCGATGGTTTTGAAATTCACGGTCTTTAATAGCCAGGTAATTTCGGACGGCACATAATATCTTTCGTTGCATTGCAGTTCTTTTTTGTTCCCCAGATCATCCTCAACGCAAATAGTGACATGATCGCGAAAAGTCATTAGATCGAATGAACAATCCCCGAAGGTCGCATGTCCCTCTTTGGTCTCTTGCGTGAGGAATTCCTTGACGGAATGAAATAAAGGAAACAAACCGTTCAAAGCGGTGAATATCAATTTCCCGTTTGGTTTTAAGGCCTTGGCGGCGCTTTGGAGAATTTGAAAATTCATTTCGTCGCTTTCCATCAATGAAAACCCGCCTTCACAGAGCATGATGGCCAAGTCAAATTCATGCGAAAACGGAAGGTTTCTGGCGTCATGTTGTTGAAAAACAATCTGCAGGTTTTGTTCGGAGGCCTTTTCCCCGGCCCGCTTCAATTGTGATTCCGATAAATCTATCCCGACAACGGTATAGCCTCTCTTGGCTAATTCAATGGAATGCCTGCCGGTGCCGCATCCGATATCCAGAATTTCGGCCGCTTTGTCATAGGCGATTTCCTTTTCAATAAAATCACACTCTCCAAGGGTTCCTTGGGTGTATACTTGGTTATCATATTTCATTCCGTAGTTTTCGAACAGTTCTTCATACCATTGTTTCATGTTGTTTTTCCCTTGATTCAGATGCTAACGGTAGAACATGCGGACGAGCGCCGCCCCCCAAGGACGAATCAGCCTTCAATTTCGACTTCTTGGAAGATTCGCCCTCTTCTCATTATCCAAGCTCGGAAAGTCTTTGGCAAGCCGAATCTAATCAACGAGGAGCGAAACAACTTCTTGCGCTAAAGCCGGAGATTATAGGGGCGTCGATCATCCGGCGCTCCCCCTCGTTCGATTCCCAAGGGCGGCGCAGGACAGCTGGCGCGCATGATCCCGGACATCAACGGGCCATGAAGCCGTTAAACCCTCGAAACGTTCGCCATCGCCGGCGAACAATGCCCGCGTCGCCTCCTCGAATCCCGGCAGGTTGCCGGCC
>JADFXS010000127.1:4293-7353 GCA_015233515.1 Deltaproteobacteria bacterium
CCCGGCCGCTGTTAACGCGCCGCGCTTCCTCAACGAGCTTGCGCAGCGCCACGGACGCGCCTCCGGGTTGACTATTGAGCCAATCCCAATGCCGCGGCAACAAGGTGACTTCTCGGGAAACCACCCCCAGCTTGGGGCGGCCCGGCCCGCGTGGAACATTCTGGTCCGTATTTGCCGGCGCGGCCGTCGACTCGTCTCTGGCCCTCGATTTCTCCAGTCTCTCCAGCACGTCGTTCATTGCGCCTCGAAAATCCACTTCGATAAGTTCGCTGGTTAAGTCGTCAAAAATAAGGACCGACTCCCCTTCTCCTCTATCGATCGCTTCTTTCACCTTCATAACCACCTGGGCCAAGTCGCCTGAAGCCAGGCAACGACTGCCCTGGAACGCGGTACAACTTTTTAACTTTTGTTCGTCCATCTCAATATCCTCCTTCGGAACTGCGAGCGAACGAAATATACCCGGGTAAAATCGTTTTGTCAATATTACCCGGCAAAAATTATAGAGCGGCTTGGAGAAGGAGCGACAAAATAAAGAGGCGGCGGCCCGATAAGGACGGCCGGCGAGCCGTCAGATATTTTTCTTAATTATATTGGTTGGAATATTATCGATACTTAATTGGTTTTTTTCTTCCCAGTATTTTTTCAGGCCGGCATCACCCTTCTTTTTGGTCCATTCCGAGAGCAGTTCTCTATCGCTTTCATAGGTGTAATAAGGCACGGCCATCCCGCAAGATGTTTGCACCAGCTCGATGGAAAGATCGAATATCTGGCGTGCGCCGGGCAAAGGATTGAAATAGGCGAAAAGCTCTTGCCAGTCTTCGTCATTCTTATGGATGACTCTTGCAGACCCATAAAGACGAAGAATAAGGGGCGGGCCTTCGAAGGCGCAGAACATGATCGTCATGCGCCGGTCTTTCTGAACATGAGCGGAGGTTTCGTTTCCGCTGCCTGTTACGTTGAGCCAAATTACCCGGTAATTGCTTAAGACTCGAAAGGAGTCCATCCCTTTGGGGGAAACATTAATTCGACTATCCGCGGTGGCCGTGCCCACGAAAAAAATTTTCTGCGCCGCAATGAATTGAATCAATTGTTCAGAGAGTTCTTGGTATTGCTTGCCCATGACTTCCTAGGTACCTACATCTAACGATCGAATTGAAGGGCACGCCGTTTTAAGCACCGTGAGCGCAACCTTCTTTAGTGGTCGGAATGCCCTCTTTCTTATTAAGCTATTGGCAAAGCCTTGACAAGCTCAATCCAATGGTCAAACTGGGCAAATTAATTTGAGAAAAATGAAGTACTTCGCGCTAAAGCGCACCCTTTCAAAAGGTTGTTTTAATGACGGCTTTACTCCAAAAAGTCCTTGAACGGGCCGCAAGTTTACCGGCAAGCTTCCAGGAGCAGATGGCTGAGGAGTGGCTTGAGGAAATCGAGTGGGAGCTTAAATGGGATCAGACCTTGGCGGAATCTCATGCTATTCTTGAAAAGATGGCCCATGAAGGCGTCCAGGAATTCGAAGCTGGGAAAACCCATTTGAAGGGCTTCGATGAACGGTGATTTCCCACCCGACAGATGGTTTTATCGTGAAATTTAAGAATCTTACTGAACACATCCAACGTCTCGCCCGCAAGAACTATCGCCTCTGAAAGGAAAATCCTAATCACCCCGGTTTGGATTTTACACCAGTGAACCCGTCCAGCTCCATTCTTTCAGTACGGATTGGTATCGGCTGGAGAGCCGTTAGTGTAAAAAAGAAGGCGTTATGATTTGGTTTTGGATCGGCTCACACGCCGATTACGACAAACTGCTCAAACAGTTTTAAACATACTGCTACACCTTTTTAAAATCCTCCTGTTCACCAAGTTTCCGGACGGACACTAAACACAGTATTCTTACTCCGGCCTTAATCAGACAATATTTGTATCGAATTCCACGAGATCGTCGCGTTCCAGAATTTGATGGTTGAGCAGAAGAGTATTGATCATCAGGGGGGGAACATCAAAATTGCCAGCTATATCATGCTGATTTTCTTCAGAATAGTCTCCATTTAATTGCTTTTTGACTTCCTCGAAAGGAGCTAAAAATTCAGCGGCAAAAGAACGCTGTACCTTTTGACGAAACGTATGGGTTCGAGTGGCTGGAAAAAGGCCCGTTTCGCCTGCATTTACTAATTGATCTCCCAGCAACCGCGCGAGTTCAAAGCGCCGCCCGGTGCTCCATTTCGCCCGAAGGACGATACGGCGCTTTTGACCATTTTCATCCAGAACGAAAGCAAGACTTTGATGCGTCTTCTCATCAGGGCTCAAGATTGATTCCGACACGCCAGCCAGTTCGGCCAGAATCTTGTCTGTAACCAGCCCCTTTCCAAGCCCCTCTTGCGCACGCAACGCCATGGCAACCTCCGCGCCCAGCCTCCATGCCGGAACCTCCGTTTTTTTGGGCAAAGCATACTCCCGTAGGCATGCCCGACCCAGAGGCGCTCCTTCGAATCCAACCGTATTCGCTACTTCTTGCAGGGTAGTTGCAGTTAATATGTCTTCTCCTTGTGCGTGATGAGCCGCGATTTCGCCCATCGCCCCTTCGCCGAGAGACTCGGCATCTTTTATCAACCGCGCTACCGTCCCGGCATCTCCTTCATCAGGATCGGCGCCAAGAAGCGCCTCAAATTTGCGCCATAGAGCAACGGCCTTATCTTGGCGCTCCTTTCGAATATCGCTCCAAACGTTATGCAGGTTAGTATTTCCGACGTGTTCCTCTCTTAATCGATTAATAATTTGATCAATGAAGTTATCGATAGAGGCCTCGAATTGTTGCGCTGGAACTATAGCGGCCGCGTTACTAATATAACGGAACGATGTGGGTGATTGCTCTTGTGTTGGTTTTGCAACCAGGGCGATTCGCTCTCCATCCGAGAAAATGGTTATATGCGGCCATACATAGCCATTACCAATGGCCGTCAAACTATGAGCAAACAGCCAATCTCCGGCCGACGTTCGAGGTTCCCACCGCAAACGCCACCAATTCCAGGCGAACCACTCAGCAAGATGATAGCTTGAGACAAAA
>JADFXS010000127.1:7363-7921 GCA_015233515.1 Deltaproteobacteria bacterium
CACGCGGTTAACAATGGTGTCGAAGCACTCACTTAGAGTGGTATTCCCCCATTTGATACTCAAGGCAGCAAAGCAAACGCGTTCTTCATGGGATCCTTCGCTAAGGGTTTCCCAGTCCGGATTAATATGGAGAGGGGTAAGATTCACCGTCTTTTCCATTCCTGCAGAACTCTCTGTTTCATAGGGTCATTATCTTCCAGCCGATAGCCATGGTATCCATCCGAACCAATTTTAGCCTCATAGGCATCTCCATCGGCATCTACCGCCCAAATATATTTAGGCATGGGTTCGCTACTATTACCTGAAAAGTAACTGAACATTCCTCTTTCAATACCCGCCTGAAAAATCGAAATTGCTTCATCTTTCCGTATGGTGCGTTTCCCATCACATAGCGATTTGGCCGGCCGCGGGCTAACGGAGTGTAAGCCATAATCTTCAGGGAACCGTTTGTGATGACCACTTCCTACATACTTCAATCGCTTAACAAGAGCCAACCTTTCCGCTTGGTTAAACAGGTCCGGTGCCGCGATGCGCCGCTTGGGGTTATTCCCTTCACGA
>JADFXS010000128.1 GCA_015233515.1 Deltaproteobacteria bacterium
AGGAGCGTTTGCAGGCCCTGGATTTCGGGGTGGTTGACCTGAGCTGCCGGGTCGCTCCAAAAGGTCGGGTACCCCGTCCAGATATGCCCAAGGCTTTCGCCGAACGGAGTTTCAACGTGATCAATGTCCAGGCGTGAGTTGGAACGCTTTCATCGGATTGGCTTTGAGCCTCAGGCAAACCTGGTTGCTATCCATGTTCGGCATAATCACATCAAGGAAATGAGGAGCGACCGATAAAATCATGCCTCCGTTAGTTCGTCCGGGACCTCATCGCCCGATGGAAGGGTCACTCTGATGCATGTTCGGCCCGCGACCGACGTGTCAAGATTGATGGTTCCCTTTTGCGTCCGTGCGATCAGTCTGGCCGAATAAGTGCCGAGTCCCGTGCCGTCCCGTTTCCCCGCCGTCACAAACTTGTCGAAGAAGTGTTCGCGAATTTCTTCGGGAACTTCCCCGCCATTGTCGATCGAGATAGTCACAGCGGTCCCGCGTTCCAATCCTATTTTGATCACATCTTCGCGTGGGGACGCCTCGACGGCATTTTTGCACAAATTCGAGAACATCGAGCCTCTTGCAAAACTCTTCGATAGGCTTTCTGCCATCACCATGACCTTCTGCCCGTCCCTTGGGAACTGGTCATCTACTAGGAGAGCGATCTGAAGGTTCTTGGCGATTACCATCGACGCCACCTCGGCCAGTACCCGGCGCATGACTGAGAGGATGTCTACCGGTTCGGGTCGAAAATCGTAAATGCCGGTCTCCATCTTGAATAGATCGAGCGACCGATTGATCATCTCCAACATGTCGTATCCCGATTGCTCGACAATCTTAAGAAGTTGTCGCTGAGATTCGGTGAGTACACACTCTTCCAGCAGAAGCTGCGGCACTAAGATAATCCCGTTGAGCGGACCTTTCAGATCGTGGTGGGTGATCCGTTCGACGACCTCGCGCAGGCGTGCGGCCTCGATGAGTTGACGATTCTGCTCCTCCAGGCGCCGACGGGATTGCAGCAGCTCAATGTGCAGTTTAACTCTGAGGTGCAGGGTGGTGGGGTGGATCGGTTTGCGGATGAAATCTACCGCTCCCAGACTCAGCCCATGAGCCTCGCTTTCTTCTTCCTCAAGGGCGGTCAGGAAGATCACGGGGATGGAGCGTGTCTCCTCCCTCTCTTTAAGGTGGGCGCACACCTGATAGCCGTCCATCTCGGGCATGACGATGTCGAGAAGAATCAGGTCCGGTGCCGGTGTCGCCGCGGCCAGTTGCAGGGCCTTATGGCCGTTGCGGGCAGCGATAACCGTGTAGTCGTCTTTCAGTGCGTCAAGCAGAATACCAAGGTTCTCCGGCGCATCGTCCACGATCAATACCCGTGGCCTCTCACCTGAAGCCGGCGTCTTCTGGGGTAAAAGGTTGCTGTTGTCAGGCATCGTTCATGCCTCCGTAGTAGCGGCCGACAGGGCACCCAGGATTTCCTCGATGGTCCGTCGGGCGAGGTCGGTGTCGAAATCCGCCACTTCCTGGCGCAGACGTTGATACGTTTCCGCCAGTGCCGATTGCTCCAGGTCCGCGGAAATGATGTTGAGACAGTTGATCGCCGCAGCCAGGTCTTGATCCAGCAGTTCTACTGCCTGGCTGAGGGTCTTCCGCACCAGGACCGGATCGGCCGGCGGCCGGGATACCGTCGTCTTGTTTTCCTTGCGGTTGTGGGTGAAGTAAGCGCCGAGTTCGGCCAGCACCAGGGCAAGACTGGTCTTGAAAGAGCCTAATGCCGCTCTTACCGCGGTCAGATCCAAACCAGGGCTACTTCCGGCAGCCTCTCTGGCGGCCCGCTCCAGGTCCGCCGCCGTTGAAGCGAGAGCGTCGGCGCCAAGATTGGCGGCCACTCCTTTCACACCATGAGCCAACTGGCGAACCTGATCCACATGCCCCAGTGTGATCGCCTGATCCAGCCTGGCGGAGACCTCTTCATTTTTCACGAGGAAGGACTCGAGCAGTGAGACATAAAGATCGAAATTGCCGCGAACTCGGGACAGGCCGATCACGGTGTCGATACCCTCGATGTGCAAGGAAGGCTTGCCAACAGCCGGTTCGTCGCTTGGACGATTCGGCACCTTCCGGCCGAGCCAGTGGGCCAGTGTCGCGTATAGGTGAGGCGGGTGGAACGGCTTGGGCACATGGTCGTTCATGCCGGCCTCGAAGCACTTTTCGCGATCGCCGGTCATGGCGTTGGCGGTCATGGCAATGATCGGCAGGGAGGCGAAGCGCGGCTGTGCCCGTATCGCCCGTGATGCCTCATAGCCGTCCATTTCCGGCATTTGTACATCCATCAGCACGGCATCGAAGGCAACATCCTCCAGGGCGAGGATATCCAGAGCCTCGCGGCCGTTGCCGGCGGTGACGACGGTGGCTCCTTCCCGTTCGAGAAGGGTCCGGGCGACTTCCTGGTTGATAAGATTGTCCTCGACCAGAAGAAACCGGGCGTCGATCAGGCTTGCCGATAAAGGATCATAGGCTGGATCGGCGTGGCCGCGTGGCTGGTAACCCAAGGAACCCGCAACCGCATCGAACAGCATCGACGGAGTCAACGGTTTGCTCAAGGTGGTGACTGCTCCGGTGCCAACCAACTCCCGTAAACCATTACTCAATTGGAAGCCATTGATCAGGACCACGACCCGGACGAACGGATCGGTGATATCCAACACACGGCGGATGGCCTCCGGTCCATCCAGCCCCGGCAACCGCCAGTCGAGCAACACGATGCCGAAAGGCCTCCCCTCGGCTGCCATGATGTCCATCCGGTTCAAGCCGTCAGCCAAATTGGCCGTGGCCTCGCACCGCCAGCCGAAGCTATTGGCATAGGCGCACATACTGTCGCGGGCCAGCGCGCTGTCGTCGATCATGAGAAGCCGAAGGTCTCGCAACTCTTCGGCGCAGTGCTGGAAAACGTCATCGTGGGCGTCTTGCTCCGGTGCGCGGGCAAAGTTGACGGTGAAGGAAAAAACGCTGCCCTTGCCGAGTTCGCTTTCGACGCCTATCGTGCCGCCCATCAGGGTTGCGAGGCGGCTACAGATAGCGAGCCCAAGGCCGGTGCCGCCATAACGCCGGGTAGTGGAACTGTCCGCCTGACTGAATGCCTGGAACAGCCGGGACATCTGTTCCTTGTTCATGCCGATGCCGGTATCGCGTACCAAAAAGCGCAGGATGGCGCGCTGGTCGTCCACTTCGACCGGTTCCACATGCACGCTTACCTCGCCATGCTCAGTGAACTTAACGGCATTGCCGACCAGGTTGATCAGCACCTGACGAAGGCGCTGGTCATCGCCGATCAGTGTGGCCGGGAGAGTGGGTGCGATCGAGAACAACACCTCGACATCCTTGGCCTGACCTGCCCCGCCGATGATGGCGGCGAGGTCGTGCAGGACAGTTTCCAGATTGAACGGCATGGGGTTCAACTCCAGCTTTCCGGCCTCAATCTTCGAATAGTCTAGAATATCATTAATAATAGTCAGCAACGATTTTGACGATGCCATTATTTTTATCATGTAGTCGCGTTGGCGAAATGAAAGTTCCGTGCCCATCAGCAAGTGGGCCAGGCCGATGATGGCGTTCATCGGCGTGCGGATCTCGTGACTCATCGTGGCGAAAAACTCAGATTTGTCGAAATTGGCTTTTTCCGCCGCAATCTTGGCGTTCTCCAGCTCGACATTCGTTTCTTGCAGCGCCTGCTCGAGACGTTTGCTCTCAGTGACGTCGCGCGCTGCGGCGAATACACCCTGCAAATTCCTATCTCGGTCGTAAAAGGTGGTCGCATTGTAGGACACCACTGTTTTCTTGCCGTCCCTGGAGTGAGCGGTGAGCTCGTAGTTGGTGACTTTCTTTATGTTCAGCACCAGTTTGATGCCTGCCTCGGCCAGATCCGGATCAGTGAAGTAATTTTTGAACGGCGCGCCGATCAGCTCGTCACGCGTGCAACCGGTGAGCGCCTCCACCTGCTTGTTGACGTCTGTAATGATGCCGGACGGATCGGTAGTCATCAGCGCGTCGATGTTGGATTCGAAAAGAGAGCGGGTGTAGAACTGGTAGTCGCGCAGACGCTGATCTAGCTTCCTCTGTTCTGCCTCTACCTGCTTGCGGGCGGTGTTGTCCGTGCCTATCAGGAGGTAGCCGATAATTACGTTTTGAGCGTCGCGCAGGGCCGTGACCGACACTACCGCCGGGAATCGGCTGCCGTCTTTGCGAATGTAGGTCAGTTCGTAGATGTCCTCGATGCCGCGTGAGGCTTTGAACACCAAGGCCTCAAAGCCCGGGGTAATCGGCGTGGAGAGTTCGACGCTCAACGTCTTAGCTCGCGCGATCAATTCCTGCGGATCGGAAATGTCGGCCGGCGTGATCTTGTTCATTACTTCGGCGGCGGTGTAGCCCAGCATGCGTTCCGCACCGACGTTGAAAATCTGAATGACGCCCTTCGCATCGGTGGCGATGCTGGAAAAGTTGGCGCTATTGAAAATCGCGCTCTGCAAGGCCTCGGTTTTAATCAATGTCTCCTGGCGGCGGACCTCGGTGATGCCCTCCGCCCTGTCATCGGCAGGGTTGAGAATGGAAGGATCGAATATTTTTTTAGCCATAGATTACTCTTTTTTTTGTCAGATCATGAAAGTCAAACGCTTTCCGGTATAGCAATTCTAGTGTTGGGTCCATCCTGAATTTTCGTACTCGATGACTTGATAATAGGTGAACGCTCTTGTTTACCACCTTTGTTAAATATCAAAATTATCGGGTGATGGTTTTGTTCAACCTACTCTAGCAAAGAATGCCGCCCAGGTATATGCTCTATCTTAAAAAATAGTCCTTGTGGGGCCAGGTTTGTCCAAGGTTCAATCGAAGGGTTAAGCCTACTTAGTGTCCCTTAAAGATACCCTCGTACTCTTTGATCAAGGCTTTATATTCACCTGAGACTTTGTCCAATTTTCTCTTCAGGATTTGATTCTCAGCCGTAAGCACTTGGTTATCCTTGTGTAAATCTGAATTATTTTTTTTCATCAACTTGTATTTAGTTTCAAGCTGTGTTGAAGATTCCCCCAATTGTTTCAAATACTGTCCACGTGTCTTCAACTGGCTGTTTTCCTTAAGCAGTAGTCTTTGATCCTGCAATTTTGGTAATAATACCTTCTTTTCATCTTCCAACTGTTCAACGAGTTGATAACTACTTTTCAGTTGCGTTGACAACAGGCTATTCTCCTGTTTCATCTGGACCAATGCTTTCATTAATCGCTGTTGTGCAGGATCAGCCTCAAATACATCGATTTTTTCCTGTCTGGAAATAATGGTTTGCTTCAGGTTTTGGTTTTCCGCTTCGAGATGTTGAATAATCTTGTCATAGGAACGTTTGCCCGCTTCCTGCTCTTTGACCAGGCCGTCTAATTCGGCTCGGGATTTAATCAATCGCTTTAAAACGATGTTTTGTTCCTCTAAGCCGTCAACGGTATCCACCAGATCAGAACCTGACGACTGCGGCATGTTTTCGACCATAAATCCTTTCTCTACAATCTCTGATGCCAGATTATCATTTTTCCTGATGAGGTCTTCCAGTGGTTGATTCGCTGGACTATCTTCGGAGAAAAGAGACTTGATCCGGTCGAACAATCCCGGCTTTTCTTCAAGTTCCATTTTTAAGGCCATGTTTTCATCCTTGAAGCTCTCCGCCTTGGCCGCCAGATCTTGATACTTCTGGCTATCGGCTATTAGCGCCCGCATAAGACCGGCCTGGTGCTCATATTTG
Source organism: Deltaproteobacteria bacterium (assembly GCA_015233515.1). The sequence continues at coordinate 5,777 of JADFXS010000128.1, forward strand.
GAGTTCAATAAATTATTCTTCGTGTATAGAGTCTTGGCTAGATCCTGGATGGGGCGCAAGGCGGCGACCTTCTTATTCTCTCTGTCCAGTTGCAACTTCAGTTCTCTTTCCTTTCGACGTAATGAACTGATTTCTTTTTCCAGGTGCAACTCTCGGTCGGTCACGATCCCTCGACTGATGTAGTGGGCCTCCAGCCCTTCTAATTTTTTTTTCAGAGTTTCGTTTTCCTGGATTAAGTCGCCTGAGGATTCTTGCTTCGTCTGAACAAGTTCCAATGCCTGGCTGATTTTTTCAAGGGTCGCGGCCGCCTCCGGATTCAGCAGTCCGATTTCTTGAATCAGCTTGAATTTGGATAAGAAAACTTCATTGACAAAGGTACTTATTTCCTTGATTGACGCGGCCGTCTCTAACTGAGACTCTATCCCTTGATTAAAATGAAAAATTTCTCTTAGCTTAGCCCCCTTTTCGGCAACAGATAGAGTGCGCTGGGTAAGCAGTCCGGACTGGTCATCCGTGTCCAAAATCGGGGCTATCGGATCATCCGGATTATCCCTGGTCGAGTCCTGTCCTTCTTCATGAGATTTGAACAATGGACGAAACAGAACCGACATCAGCCAGGCTCCAAATTTATCTATATCCAATTGTTCCTCCCTCCGTAACCATGACCAGGCACCTAATTAGAGGCGCTCGCGCCGGTTGGACACCGGCTTTCATCCGATGTTTTCCTCCGCCATATCTTCCCTTGAAAAGCTCTCAAATCTTTCAACACTTTTCTTAAGTAACTCACTGGCCTTGATGAGGCGGGCACTTTTGTCTTCAAGCAGGATCTGCAGTTGGTCGTTAGCTCTTTTTAACTTATCTTCTGCGTCTTTTCTCCTGGCGATCTCATCCTTAAGCTCCTCTTCCATGCACTTCCTTTGAATCGCTCGGGCAAATATCACGGCTACAGACTTAAGCAGGTTCAGGTCAGCCCTGGTATAATCCCGGTCGGAGTTTGCCAAAGCTATTTGCCCCAGCAAATCATCATCCATCAGGGCCGGCGCCGAGAGGAGTCGGTGAATGATCCCGTGTCCATCGGAGATCCCGATTGACCTGGGATCATCGGTGGGGGAATTGGTCAAAACAAATTCCCTGTTGGTTACACCCCAGCCCCATAGTCCGGTAACTTCTTTAAAAATAATATTATTATCCGGCGCCAGACCTTGCGCACGGGCATTTTCAGAAAGGATGGGGGTGCAAAAACTGCCATCCTTTGGATCGATATGACTCACGAATCCCAAGGGACTGCTGGTCAGATACCTGGCCCGTTCCAGACAAAGAGCTGATATCTCTTCGAATGATGCCTGAGATATTAACGACCTGGATAACTCGGCCAGGCATGTGTTTGTCTTGATAGCAGCACACAGATCCTTATGGGCGGCGGTTAAATCGGTTATAGTTCTTTTTTCTCTTTCGAGCCGCTTCAGCTTTGCCTCCAGCTCTTCATATTGTATCGTCTTTGGTATAAAATCGGCTGCCCCGGCACTAACAATGTCTGCGTAAGAGTAATTACCGGTGATCCCGGTCATAATAATAAAATCCGGCTGGCCGGTTCCTTGTTTCACTTTCTTCATTAAGTCTAATCCGTCTTTGTCGCCGCCAAGATTAATGTCTGAAATAACCAAATCAACCAATTGGTGTTCCAATATATTTTTGGCTTCCTCATAATCCGAGGCAAGCTCTGTATGGTAACCCATTTTAGCGATAAGCCGTTCTATTATGGCTTGGTGATCCTTATCATCTTCAATGATTAAAACGCGGTTGATCATTCTGTCGCTCATATTCCGCTCCTCGAAAGATTTCATCCATTCTAAATTATCTGATGGATCCGATCACATTAGCCATGGCCCGAAGGGTCATTATCCCATCTCTATTCTTTTTATCATAGCCGCGGCTTCCTGAAATCCCGGATAAAGTTCCAAAGCCTTGCGGAAATGGTTTTCGGCCAGATACTTTTTCTTTTGCTCCATATAAACGAGGCCGATATTAAAATGGATATTCTCATCATCCGGGGCCAATTCCAGAGACCACCGGTAACACTCCAGGGCTTTGTCCCATTCTTTTAATTTACGATAAACAATGCCCATTTGATTATGAATGTTA
>JADFXS010000129.1:0-2488 GCA_015233515.1 Deltaproteobacteria bacterium
ATTAGGGAAAGCTTGCTATATCGTCTCTAAATGGTTTACACTACATAATTAGTTTTATGCATTTCAAAATAAGGGATTTTAAATACCAAGGCGCTTCGACGATCTTAATTGGACTTCTAAATTATAAACAAAAGAGGTAAACCTCTACGTATTGAAAATTACCTCACTGGTCGACTAACCGTGGGCCGGATTGATTTCTTTAGATGGCCATAAATAACGAAGCAATGAAATGCTCAATCTTATAGTATGCATCACATATCGAAGATTCCCAGTATCTTGCCGCGGGGAGATTTAACTCACCAACTTCATAGGGAGCTTGTGACATGAATCAATATCTGGCTATTTTCCAGATCGGCCCGGTTCAGGAATTCATACAGACCGCAAAAAAAACCGTCGACTACTGGTCGGGAAGTTTCATGCTTTCTTACTTTTGCGCCACCGCCATACACAGCATCGGAGAAACTCAGGCGATTTTTCCATCGGTCTCCGCCAATCCCCTCTTTCAGCAGGCCAAAAAAGAATTGCCATGGAGAGGAGCCGGAGCAGAGGCCCTGCGCCCTAGCTTACCCAACCGCCTGCTTTGCCGTCTGAAAGCGACAAATGACGAACAACTCTCCCAACTGCTCAATAGTGCCCGGACGACAGTGGAGGATCGATGGAAAAGAATTCAGGAGATTGTGTGGAGCCGTCTTCCCGAATCGGTCGTGAGCAATGGTCAGTTCCAGAGCATTTGGAATCGCCAGGTAATCCATCCTTTGGAAATTCTGTACACCTGGACTCCCTGGTCAGGGGAAGCCTCAGAGTATCTGAAGACCTATCGGCAAGTTGAAGCTCTCATGGGCGCCCGAAAAGCCAGCCGCTGGTTTGGGGAGGATGAATCTGAAAAGGGCCACAAATGCTCTCTTTGTGGTGAGCGTGAAGCGCTCAGCTTGACCCCCGGTGCGACGCGAAGCGACATCCGCCGCGAATGGGAAACAAGAATGCGCACGACCAGGGAAAATCTACGATATAGGTTCCGCCAAGGTGAGACCCTTTGCGCCGTTTGCACTGTTAAGCGGCTGGCCCCGGTTTTTGTCTTTGACAAGCCTCTGGATACTCCTTCGACCAGTACCGTGGCCGTGGGAACCGCCGTCAAGAAAATGCTGGGCAAAAAGAACGATCTAAACTTCGTGGAAAAAGTAAAGGAGTTCCGGGAAACAGTTCGCAAGGCGGCGGACGAGGCGGGGGAACCCCGAAAGAGTGATCCCTTGCCTGGTAACGCGAAGGCCGATGGATTATTGGATGTTGACGGCGATTGGCTCTATCCTGAATTCTATCCCAAACTTAAAGACGCCCTGACCAAAAAAAAGGCAGTTTATGGAAATTATGAAAATATAGAAAAGGCCGAAAAAGCACGGGAAAAACTTTTCGACGCTTGGAAAGCCGAAGAAATAGACTCACTTCATCCTGGAAAATATTATGCGGTTCTAACCGCCGACGGCGACGGCATGGGCCAGGCCTTGGGTAGCGTCCAGAACGTGGATGAACATCGGGAACTGAGCGCCGCGCTGGCTGAATTTTCACGGAAGCACGCCGTGAAGGTCCTGGAGCAGGATCACTTGGGTTACGTGGTTTATTTCGGTGGGGACGAAGGGGTGGCGTTTCTGGTTTTGGAAGACCTTTTCAAGGCCATGAAAGCTTTGCGCGAATCATGGCAGGAAAATGTCGTCCCGAGATTCAGGTCAAGCGCGCCGACTTTGAGCGTTGGGGCGGTCATCACCCATCACCAGGAAGGGCTTCGAGGAGTGATTCGAAAAGCCCATGAAGCCATCGCCAAGGCGAAAGACGAAATCAAGGATAAAGACGGCTTTTGCATAATCTTGGATCGCCGCTCGGGAGGCGCCGTCTCCTGTCGCTCCAAATGGAAGCTGGGCCGTGTCGACGTTCCTGACCTTCTGGATCGGCTGGCGACGGCTTATCGGGATGGAGTGCTTTCAGCCAACTGGTTGAACGAGCTGAAACAACTGGCCGGGGCCGTGGGCGACCCGCCGCTGAACCTTCCGGCAAAGGATCGCCGAGACTGGATGAAAAATGCTACCGACATGTGCGCCTCGGAAACAGCTCGGCTCATGCGCCGGAGTTGCGGCGGGGCGGAGCATGCCGATATGGTCGAGATTCTTGCCGCCGAACTTAAGGAACTGAATACCGAGCTTGATGATGGGATTACTAAAAATCAAAATGAAGGACGATTCAAGGATTTCATCAACCTTATGGACCTGGCCCAATACGTGGCTAAAGGAGGCGGACGTTGATGCTGGTTTTTATACGACCTCTGGATACGCAGTTTCACCGCGGCGGCCTTCCCTTTGACGCCGGGGAAGACACCGAAGCGGACTCCTTCTTCCCGCCCTTTCCTCGCACGCTCTACGGCGCGTTTCGGGCCGCCGGCATGCTTCGCAGTGGAGGATGCCTGGATTTCAAGTCCTTTAGACCCGGCGACGAGAAGGTT
>JADFXS010000129.1:2587-7756 GCA_015233515.1 Deltaproteobacteria bacterium
CCGCGCCTCTCGATTTGGTGGCCGAGAAACATAACCATAGTCTCCTCCTGCTTTCTCCCGGGCAGAGGATCGGAGCCGGCCGGGACCTAGATCCCCAGCACCCGGTTCTCGAATGGGTTGGGCCGCCCGAAAATAAGGAGGTCGAACGCTTGACAGGGGAATACTTGCTCCCTTTTCATCTGCTTGGAGACTACCTCCAGCACAACAAGAAGGGTTTTGAAAATTTGAACAAAAGCCTTCTCCTTCGGCGCGATAAGGTTTTTTGTCCGGAGGTTCGCACCGGGATAGCGAGGAGCGAAGCCTTTACGGCCGCCGAATCCATGCTTTACACGATACGCCACTATCGCCTGGACGATGATCCGAAAAATGGAGGTCCGTGCGGACTCCTGGCTTCTATCGAAGGTGATAACGGACATTTGGCCAAGGCAGGTCTTCTGCAGTTAGGGGGCGACTTTAGGGCGGCGGAATGGACTCCGGTCCACAATGGGCAAGACGGCCCGTGGTGGAAAACCAATGAGGACATCTCGCGAAAAGACATCGAAGAAAATGGGCGGTTCAAAGCCTATTTCATCACGCCCGCGCTATTCCAAAAAGGTTGTCTTCCGGACATGAAAGGGATCGTTGTGGTTGATACGGATGATGGCAAGCGTGTCACTCTGGACATACCGACAGGAAACGGGTCCGTTAAATTTATACTTAAGGGGGCATGTATCGGACCGTCCCGTCCGGTGGGAGGCTGGGACGTCCAGAATCAACGGCCTAAACCTCTGCGTCGAGCCGTGCCGGAGGGGAGCGTCTATTTTTTTGAGGCAAGTGATTGGGGCAATATCTCACCACAAGATCGCCAAGCAGCTGCTAAAGCAATCATGGACCGCGGTCACTTCAAAAGCTGGTGTTCCTTGGAATCCTGGCCGTGCCGGACGGAACAGGGACCAGGAAAAGAAGGATTCGGCATCGCACTCATAGGAGGGTGGTAACTCATGTTCACAAAAGGAAAACTACTTTTTTTGTATTGTGAGTCCCTGGTCCACGCCGGGGCGGGTTCCGGAGCAGGATCTATAGATTTGCCCATTCAGAGGGAGAAAATAACCCAATGGCCCATATTTCAGTTTTCCGGGCTCAAAGGAAGCCTTCGGGACCATTACGAAAGTCTGAGCGCCTGTAACAATGACGAACTTTTCGCCATTTTCGGTCCCGACTCCATGAAAAATGATTCCGCCAATAAGCCGGGCAATCCGGCCGACAACTCCGGAGCCATATCTTTATCCGACGCCATGCTGCTCCTCTTTCCCGTAGGGTCTCTTAAAGGCACTTTCGCCTACATCACCTGCCCCTTGGCTGTTAAGCGACTGGTGCGCGGCCTGAAAGTCATCGGGATGGTTGACCAGCGACTCACCGGGGCCGCTGGGCTCTCCATAAGAGATCAAGATATCCTCCTCCCGTCTAACAACGGCCCAGGCCCTTATCAGTCCATACTGGCTTTGAGCTCCAACCAGGTTGTCCTCGAGGAATCCCAGTTCAACGCAATGCCTTCCTCGGAGCTCAAAGGCCTGGCTCAATGGATTGAAAACTGCCGGCCGGCTCAAGATATCCCTTGGGTCAATCTGCCCGAGCGCCTTGCCATGGTATCGGACGAGATGTTTAAATACTTCGTGGAATTTTCGACGGAAGTCCTCACCCGCAACCGGATCGACGACCAGACCGGAACAGTCAAGGACGGCGCCCTCTGGACCGAGGAATGTTTGCCGCGGGAGGCGTTGCTCTATTCGTTCTTGCTGACCTGTACTCCCCGCAAAAAAAATGTCAAAGGTCTCGCCAGTGACCACGATGTCATGAAATATGTCTCGGAAACTCACGCTCCGACACGCATCTGGTTAGGCGGGGACGTCACCGGGGGCCGCGGTCTCCTGAGAACCTTCTTTGCCTCGGGGAAGGCAGGCACGACTGGAGGGACGCCACATGTATAATGCGCACGCACGAGCCAAAGACGCGTACGGCAAAATCGAAAAAATCGTCGAGGTCAGGGTGGATGCGCCGGGAGTGAGGAGCCTTCCTGATAACGCTTCCTCCCATCTGCGGCTTGAAAATGGGGAATTGATCTGTCCCCGCTCCATCGCCAAGGAGCCTATGGAGCAGCTCATCAAAGACCTCAAAACCGGGGACCCGTTGCAGGCGGCTCTGGAAAAAGTTAAAATGAGATACAAAGAAAAAGCTTTCGCTACCCTCAAGACCTGGGCGCTCAAGGCGCCGTCCATGCTCCAGAGTCAAGGGCTGCTGCAGACCGCGGCCGTTCTTCAGGAGAAATTCATCAGAGAAGAAGATGATGGCAAGAACGTTTACTGGTTGTTGAGTAAATGGCTATTGGATAATGTTCCCTGGCCGGACAGGGTGATAAATAACGACCTAATGAATACTCTCAATGCCGTCGATGATCAGGAAGTCTTCCGGTTTGCCCACCGGGAAGCTATTGCTTACATGATCTGGATAAAACGCGCTGTGTCCGTGAATCTGGCGGGCGTCGGGCAGGGAGAGTGACATGAGCCCCATTCCGAAATTCATTAAGGATGCTTGGGAAAAGGCCCAAAAAAATCCCAAAGAGGTGAACGCCAATCTGGCCTTCTATCGCTTCTTTGAAATGGATCAACAAACGGAAACCAAGATAAAGGAGTCTAAAACTAAGCGCGGTTTTAACTTTATGATGAAGATCGAGCTGGAAAAGCAATGTGCTCACCTGTTTTCTCGCCAAGCTCAACAGATCGTAGCGCTGCAGGCTCAAAAAGGGTGGGAAGCCGCGCAGTGGGTCCAGGTGACCCAATCCCGCCTGGCCTGCGGGCTAGGCATCCCCCATCCCAGCGAAAATGGACTGCTCTTGGACAGGATATCAGGAGCGCCATATCTCGCCGGAACCGGACTCAAGGGAATGACCCTGAACATGGCTCGTGCGAAACTGGAAGGCCTTGATAATGAGGAGCATAAAAAGACCAAAGCCTTGATCCAGGCAATTTTTGGTTCTGACCCGACCGATTCCTCCTATGAATCGGCGTGTAAAGGACGGGTCCATTTTTTCGACGCTTTCCCTGATGTGGGAACTATCAACGGCAAAAAACCCTTTCAGACTGATATCGTCAACCCTCACTATGGGGGTTACTACAGCACCGGCGGGAAAACTCCCCCTGCTGATTACCTGGCGCCGGTCCCTTCCTTTTTTCTGACTGTGCGTCAGGGAGTTCGCTTCGGATTTGCCCTGGCCGTCCAAGCTACGCGGGGCGGGGCGGAGGGCGAAGATCTCTTTACCGCCAAGGAACTTCTCGACACGGCCAAAGTTTGGCTCCAGACCGCACTGATGGAACTGGGGGCCGGGGGAAAGACTCGGGTAGGCTACGGACTCTTTGGAACACCGGCGGAGGAAAGGGGAGCAAAATGACGGACGGGGCTGAATGCCAACCCACCAACCCGCAGGCCTTTACTCCGGCAGACCGGCCTCGGTTCTATCTGGTTTCCGTGGGAACATCTTTAGTCACCAATTATAATAAAAATGAACAGGCCTGCCTGGACTTGCAGGGGATTAAGTACATTGAAAAAAGGCCGCCTTTTGCCAACCATGAGACCGCCATAAAAGATAGAAGCAATTTCCCAGAATATACGCGCCGCTGGAACGAAATTAATAACTGGATCAAAGCAATAACCGATAAAAATAAAATCTCTGGGATCAGCGCCGAGATGAGCAGCCTGCTCAGGGAAGAACGTCGCTTCCGACCGGACGACCAAGTGCTTTTGGTGGCTACCAACACTCCCGAAGGGCACCTTTGCGCCTACGCTTTAAAGGAAGTCCTTTGTTCCGCCTGCAATAAAGTCGGCTTTGGTTGTCCCCATGTTGAAATCAAATGCGATTTGGATGGCCTTGGGGCAGCCGACTCACTGGGATTTGCGACCAGAGGCTTGCCCAACTTCATAGATTTTGTGCAAGGTCAAATCGAAGAAAAGAAAAAGGACGGATTTGAAGTTATCCTGATACCGACGGGCGGGTACAAGGCGCTTATTCCCTATATGGTCATCGCCGGAGTCCTCGAAGAGGTGCCTATTCGTTATGTGTATGAGGAATCACCCACCATGCTGGAACTTCCGCCTTTGCCCTTGCATGTGGACCTGCCCGCCTGGATGCAGATCGAATCGATTCTGGATCTGCTGAACAAGGCGGACATGAAGGAGTGCAAGAACCCTATTTTTCAAAATTTCCGCAAACGAGTCTCGGGGTTGATGGCGGAAGACGCTACCGGCAAGCTGGTTCCCACGGGACTTGGTAAAGTTTTTCACGCGCGAGCCAGGAAGGCCGCCAAAGCGGAAGTGGTTTTAAGGGCCGAGCATAGCCCTTTTCTTGACTTTCTTTCACCTTGCCCGGAACTGCGGGACATGTTTCTCAAACTGGCCGGGATCGGACACCTCATTTGGAAAGGTGATCGGGTGCCTGAGATGGCCGACCATGGCCTGAGACACCACAATGACCTGTTCAGCCTGGCCGAAAGGCTGCTCTTGCCCCTCTTTTTTTACAATGATTCCTTCCTTTCACCCCAGGAACTCTATACCCTGCTTTGCGCCCTGTTTCTGCACGACTGTGGTCACGTGGTGGGCCGCCTGGATTTGAACGGCGCCCCCAAGCATTTGCTGCCGACTCATGTGCGCGATTATCACCATGTCTTGGGGTATCTCAGGCTAAAATTTCCGGATGAAAACGGAAAAACCGGCCGGATACTTCACAATACGCTCATGCCCACAGGGTATGATTCGAACCGGTTGTGGGGAGATTATTTGGCCGCCCCGGCGACAGTAGGGCTTTATCATCGAAAAAAAATGCCCTTAGGCAAGGGCGGTGAGCCTTACCCTTTCTTTGGACAAGATAAAAATTATCCTCTCCCGTTTTACCTTCGGCCATTGGAAGAGCACCTTAAGGAATCGCCCATAACGGTGCTTGGTAATCCAATAGCCTTTGAGAGAGCAAGCCTTCTCGTCTGCCTCTTGCGTGTCATAGACGGTCTGGACGAACAATCCGGCCGCACGGGCGGACCGGATGATGTTGCCTTTCACCTGGCTTTGCTCGATACGGAAGTGAACGAATTGGCCACTCATTCCGGAGCAAACCGGCCAGTTGTTTCGGAATAGATGGCCACTAAG
>JADFXS010000130.1:0-4421 GCA_015233515.1 Deltaproteobacteria bacterium
GTGCTTCCCCGGCCATGGCCGGCTTTTGGTACGATCTCAGGTTTATCGGCCTCGCTCAATACCTGGAGGCTTCAAGAATTGGGGATCGGCAATGACGTCCACCTGATTCCTTTTGATTTGACAGAGCTTCTCAATATCCAACGATGCATCGAGAGCATTGAACCGGACGAACTGTATAACTTGGCCGCCCAAAGTTTTGTGAAAATGTCTTTTGAGCAGCCGATGATAACCGCCGACATCAACGCCATCGGCGCCTTGAGAATATTGGAAGTCATCCGAACGATCCATTTAAAGACAAAAATCTACCAGGCTTCAACCTCGGAAATGTATGGAGGAATCAAGGAATTCTGCCAGGACGAATGCTCGATGTTCTACCCGCGCAGCCCTTATGCGGCGGCTAAGCTGTTTGCTTACTGGATAATGATCAACTATCGCGAGGCGTATAATATTTTCACCGTGAACGGAATCTTGTTCAACCATGAATCCGCCTTGAGAGGCATGGAATTCGTCACGCGCAAAATTACTCTTGGATTGGCTAAAATCAAGTTCGGTCAACAAAAAGTCCTCGAACTCGGCAACATGGACGCAAAACGCGACTGGGGATATGCCGGCGATTTTGTGGAAGGTATGTGGTTGATGCTTCAGCAGGACAAACCGGACGATTATGTCCTGGCGACCGGAGAATCTCATACGGTCAAGGAATTTGTGGACATCGCGGCGGAAAAGGTTGGATTCGACCTCGCCTGGGAAGGTGAAGGTCCCAATGCCAAGGGACTGGATCGTCGGACCGGAAAAGTTATCGTTCAGGTCAACCCGGATTTTTATCGTCCGTCCGAAGTCAATTTTCTACTAGGCAATTCCCAAAAAGCCAAGGAGAAGCTGGGTTGGTCTCCCAAGGTTTCCTTTGAAAAACTTGTGGAGCTTATGGTTGAGGCCGATTTAAATCGCATTTCCGATAAGCGCTTGGTGTTTTGAGCGAAAAGGAGATTGCTTCCCAAAAATATGACGCCTCCACTGTTTTCCGATGTTAAAGTGAATCCTTCAAGGCTAGGAATAGAAGAAGATTGATCGAACGAAAAATACTTATCTTTACGACTTGTTATAACGAAGCCGCCAATATCGGCCCGCTTATCGATGATATTGCCTTTGTTGCTCCTGGGGCCGATATATTGGTGATTGACGATAGTTCTCCGGATGGGACATGGCAAGTCGTCGAGAAAAAAAAGGAACAGTATCCTCAACTGCGAGCCATTTTGCGGCCGGGTAAGTTGGGTATCGGTTCCGCGCATAAGTACGCCATTTTCTACGCCATGCGGGAAGGATATGACACCCTTTTGACGATGGATGCCGATTTCTCCCATGATCCTCAGGATATTCCTGCCTTGCTGCAAATGAGCGGACCTGATGCTTTCGTAATCGGATCGCGTTACTGCCGCGGCGGAAAAAGTGATTACCAGGGGAGTCGTGCTTATATAAGTCGTTTAGGAAATTGGTTGGCGAGGACTTTGCTCAGATTGGAAATAAAAGAGTTAACGACATATTTCAGGGTTTTCGATGTAAAAAGCCTTTATTCCCTGCCGTGGCGGAAAATCAAATCCGATGGTTATTCTTACGGAATGCAGCTGATTTATTATTTATCAAGATCAGGCGTCGCCCTCAAGGAAGCACCTATTCACTTTAAAAACCGAAAAGCTGGTAAATCTAAAATACCTAAAATGCAAGTTATTTATTCTTTAATTGATCTATTCCACCTGACAGTCGAAAGCTTTTGGAAATCCGTGGATTCGAGTCCATATGTCCTGGTCGATAATGCCTGCGCTCACTGTAAAGTCGGAATACTAACTTTGAAATCTACCGGTAAACAGCTTGAGATGCCTGTATATACCTGTTTGCATTGCGGCCGCGAACAAAAACTTTAAACCAGATAAAGAACTGTAATTAAAAACCAATATTGATGGTGATCTCCAGGCGATTGTATCGCCGGATCGCTGAGCATGCCAGCGAGCGCATTACCCATAGCTTGTAACGGATTGACGAGCAAATAACGAAAAAAATTTGTTGCATGTCGAAGATTCGCCGCGGCTTGCGGCGTAAAGCTTCAATTGCCGATTAAACTCGAATTGCGGAATATCGAGGTTTCCTGAAAATGCGAATAAATAATCACTTGACCGGCCTTAATCGTAATATTGGTAGTCATTTTACAACTTTTTTCTCTAACTGGTATGGGTTTGGCGGTCACCTAATCATCGCGATAATATTTACGCTTACGGCCTTGATCATAGCAATACATTCCATTTACAGCCTGTATGTCACCCCCAACGCGATTCCGATAATGGATACCTGGGATGTAGTCAAATTTTTAGTTAAACTGGATGAAAAAACTTTATCGATCGGTGACTTTTTTTCCCAGCATAATGAACATAGACTTCCTATCGTCAGATTGGTCATTTTAGCCGATTTACTATTTTTAAGCGGTCGAAACTATTTACCAATTACCATTATTTTTATTAACCAGTTTTTATTGGCCTTTCTATTCACCGATTTAATGCGGAGATATTTCCACACCGGGAAAATACTTACTTGGTGGTGGTTCTTTTGTTTCAGTCTGATAATATTGTTTTCTTCCACACAAAGTGAGAACTTTTATCAAGTCTTTTCCGTTGGCTTCGTGGGAAACCAGCTTGGCGCGACGGCGGCTTTTTATTCGTTAGTCCGATTAAATCAGACCAATTCATTAAAGTCGAAGTGGTATTGGCTCGGAATCGCCATTTTGAACGCGCTTTACGCCACCTTTGGTTTGGTGGCCGGGACGCTGACATGGCCGCTTATGATTCTGTTCAGCCTTATCACCCGGACCCCGAAAAAAATCATTGTCATCTTATTAATAGTCGGGACGGCGGTTTGTGTTTTATATTTTTACGATTATAAATCCGTATCCGGCCATGCTGACCCGAAAACATTTTATAGTCATATTAAGGTAATTATTTTGCACACATTGGGAGTCTTGGGTAACCCCATTTGTCAATTGGGACCCCTGGTTGGTTTAGCTCCTTCTTCAACGACCATTCTTCCGTTATTGATGGGTTCCATGGGATTGCTGGTTTTTTGTTTTATTTTTCTGCAAATCAATCTGAGCAATAAGGTCCCGGAACTGTTCAAAATTTTTTGTATTTTTCTTATATTATATGCCCTGATGGAAGCCTTTTTGATTGGCGCCGGACGATACAATTTTGGATTATCCCAAAGCTTTTCATCCAGATATGCCACTCCGGCCTTAATTTTTTGGCTGGCCTTGTTCGGCCTTATCTCTTCTTATCTTGAATTTGAACCCGGGAAAGCTTCATGGTTTCAGTCCATGGTTTATTGTGCTTCTGGGATCATGATAGCCTTTTTGCTTGTCCAACAGCAATACTTCGTTCAATATTTTGAAGATTATGTTCAACAACGACAACAAATGGGCTTGGCATTTATTTTGGATTTACCAGTCGAGGAAAAATCATGGCTGTATCCTATTCCGAATCAGGTTCAAAATCTTATGCCATATCTCGAGAAAAAAAACACATCTCTATACCACCTGCCCGTGGTCAAATTACTGGGAAAAAAACTCGAAGACCAGGTAAAGATTATTAATAAAACTCAGATCGCCTGCGCCATTGATTTTTATCAGCCTTATTGTTCAAAGGAAAATACCGGAGCTAGGATTACGGGATGGGCCTATGATTTGGCCGAGGATAAAAGTATAAAATACTTAGTATTTATTGACGAAACCGGCGTCGTGGTCGGTTTGGGTCTATCCGGAACAAGGCGGCCCGACGTCCTCGCGGCCATGAATAAATCCAAGGATATTCGTTGCGGATGGCTAGGCTTCTTTAAATTCAAAGGATCTAATCAGCCAAAAATCAGGGTGTTCGGCGTCACTGATGAAGGAGCGGCCGCGTTTCCCTTGAGCTTGGAACCGATGGCCGCTAAATGCAATTAAATCCGGAAAAATAAGTAATTCCCACTGCGGTATTCCATTTTTTTATGTTATGACCGTATTTCGTTTTAAATAATTTTTCCGATCGATCCAGACCGGGATAAGACTAATCGTACTTCTTCGCCTCGGCTCTCCAAGGTTTTACCAATTGTTCGATCATGGCTGGCCGGAGATGGCATGCTGAAATTCCAATCCGGAGGCGGAAAATTGTTTTTTCACAATGCTATCCGCTACGGCGCGATTGCCTAGCTCATGCAATCTCCGTGGAGTCTTGTTTCCCAGCTCTGAGCTGTAGTCCACGTACCCGAACAAGTACTGACTCCAGAAAACCGACATATACTCAACCTGCCTGGCTCGGCTAAGCCGACAGAGCACCCGGATGAATTTGGCGTCCAAAGAGGCCCAGAAAGAAAATAAATCGCGCGCGTATAATTTTACATAACCC
>JADFXS010000130.1:4546-7729 GCA_015233515.1 Deltaproteobacteria bacterium
TTATTAATAGGATAGATATGCATGTCCAGGTAATCGACCTCGGTCTCCGAAGCGAGTCGTTGCCAATACTCCCTCGGCGACCATGAGCCCGCGCCCGCGCCGATTTTCGTCCGTCCCCGCGATAAATTCTTGGTGAACGCCTGGACATATTGGATATAGTGATCCGGAGAAAAATCCAGGCCGGTATTCATGGCCGAAGTGTCCGGCTCGTTGGCCACGGTCAGGTAATCCGGCTCTAGTTCCCGGAGGACGATTTCGATCATCTCGCGTTTTTGTTGCATAAAACGTTCCGGAGTCAGGCCGTGGTAAAATTCGCCGACCGGCAGATGTCCATATACCCGTTCCCGATCACGGAAAGCTTCGCTGATCTTGAACAAAACCTTTAGGCCCCGTATCCTCGCCTCGTTGACCACGAATTTATAAAAATCCAAATATTCGGCCGCATGGGGAAATTCTTTCAGAAACATCGGAAAACATGCGGTGACCGTGACTCCGGTAACCCCGAGCTTCTGGAATGTATCCATATATACTTTTATCCCCTGCCGGACTCGCTCGGGCAGCAGGGCCGACCCGCGATTTCCATTAGCCGCCGTTAGTTCCACGGCAAAAGTCGGTTGAAAGGCCGAGCCCTGATTTCCGACCAATCCTTCGGCTTCAGTAAGTTTAGCCTCCAAGGCGTTATAGAGGTCGAGGTACTCTTCCGGGACCCCATCGGCATAGGTTCGAACAACACTGAATACAATCAGCCCCAATATGATGACCAAGCATAAATTGGTTTTGAACAGTCGAGTCATTTTCTTCGCTCCTGGTCGGTGTGGCTGGACGGTAGCTGTCCGCGACTTCCTCATTATACTGCCAGTTAGACAGAATTGATCCCAGTATTTCCGAAATTTCACTCGCATCTATAGCGATGCTCGAAAGTTTTTTCGGAATGATGCGGTCAAAATCTCAGATCATTGGCGAACACCCCAGTCGGTCATTTCGACCGAAGGGAGAAATCTCATTGTGATTTGCTAGTGTTGGAGATTTCTCGTCGCGGCCTGTGGCCGCTTCTCGAAATAACAATAATGCTTCAAAACGAAAAAACTTTCGAGAACCACTATAACCGCTTTTTTTGGTGCCCGCTAATTAAACCAGGATTTTACGTGGAGTCGGGAAAAGTTACAAGCAGTCAGTGAATCAATAGCGATGGGTCGAATAGAAGTAATTCTGATGGAAAGTCGCCTTGGTAGGTAAACCTTGGTGGTTGCAAGCCGGCGCTGACCAGCCTGTCTCGAACCGAAATCGAACGGTCGTGGCTTGAAATCAGGTTAGTTTCCGGAAAAGTGCGCGATCCGTGTCCAAGCGACGGGCTATAGCCCAAAGAAACGTTGAAGCTCCCTGCAGCAGGCTGACCTGGCCCCCAGCTTTCGCCGGGGTGAGAAACACTTTCCCATGAATGATTTCGACTAAAGGGAGAAATCTCCTATTCGCCGCGTAGCGGCTGAAGGATGGTAACCGTGGGTTTCAACCCACGGATTGGATAGTCGCTACGCGACAAAATGTTATTTATGCGACACGATTTCCCGGCGATGAATCGCCGGGCTACAAGCCTGCAGCCCCTACGGGGCGCTGATCGGAACAATATCACTAATATGAAAGCACCGCCGCGAGGTGTTGTTTCCTGAAAGACTCTGATAGACGGTCCAATCCTGAAATGGCGCTCTCAGAATGTTCCAAAAACACGCCACCCTCCGACTACCGTTGTCAGAACACGAATGTCCTTGATGGTGTCCGGCGGCACAGTCAGGGGATCGGCGGACGGATTGGATAGTCGCTACGCGACAAAATGTTATTTATGCGACACGATTTCCCGGCGATGAATCGCCGGGCTACAAGCCTGCAGCCCCTACGGGGCGCTGATCGAAACCATATCACTAATATGAAAGCACAGCCGCGAGGTGTTGTTTCCTGAAAGGTTCTGATAGACGGTCAAATCCTGAAATGGCTCTCTCAGAATGTTCCAAAAACACGCCGCCCCCCGACTACCGTTGTCAGAACACGAATGTCCTTGATGGTGTCCGGCGGCACGGTCAGGGGATCGGCGGACAGTATGGCAAAATCGGCGTACCGGCCCGGTTTGATACTGCCTTTCAGGTCTTCTTCGAAGCTGCAACGCGCCGCATCGATGGTATAGGCTTTGAGAGCGTCCCACGGACCGATGCATTCCTCTTTTCCCAAAAGGACTCCCTGCCGGGTGACGCGGTTGACTGCGTTGTGCATGGCTAAGAGAGGGTCGACCGGCGTAACCGGGAGATCCGAATGCAAGGTGAAGGGCAAACCCAGCTTGACGGCCGAAGCCAGCGGATCTATCCTGGCAGATCGCTCCGGCCCCAAGAAGATGGAGGCGTGACGATCTCCCCAGTAATAGACATGGTTGATGAAAAAACTGGGAATGACCCCGATCCGTTTCATCCTGGCCAATTGCTCAATATTGGCTAACTGACAGTGAATGATCATATGACGACGGTCGGTGCGGTTATCAATCGCCGTCGATTTTTCCAGGGCGGTCAATACGGATTCGATAGCCCGGTCCCCATTGGCGTGAACAGCCAATTGGAATCCGGCCAGGTGCCAGGCCATGACCAGCTCATCCAGGGTTTCCTGGGACATCATCAATTCTCCGGAAAGATCGGAACGATGATGATAAGGGGAGAGCAAGGCGGCGGTTTGAATCTGGATAGACCCATCCTGGAAGAGTTTGACTCCTCCCAGTCTCAGAAATGGAGAACCGAAACCGGTCCCCAGGCCTAACTCGCTTATTTTTTTATATTGCTCGGCCATGGTGGTCAGATAAACCCGGAGGGTCAGATCTCCTTCTCTTTCCAGCCGGCGATAGACATCGTAAAAATCAGCGGCCGGGTAAGACCAGCCGATACCGGCGTCATGGCAACTGGTGATCCCCGCGCGATGATAATAAGCGATGGTTTGCTTAAAAGCCGCCGCAAGTTCGGTTTTGGGATAAGGCGGAATAAATCGATAGACCAGGTTCTGGGCCGCGGGTTCAATCAGCAGCCCGGAAGGTCGTCCATCCGCGGCCTTGTCTATCCAGCCGCCGGGACCAGCCATGGTTTCCGGTCCGATAGCGGCGATTTCCAAAGCCCGGGAATTAACATACGCCATGTGGTCGGTGATGTGATCGAC
>JADFXS010000131.1:0-719 GCA_015233515.1 Deltaproteobacteria bacterium
GGGCGACGCCTTGGCCACCTTCTTTGAAGCCGACACCTGCAACAAGAGCTGCAAACCCAACTGTTTAACCGGCGCCACTCCCCCCACCCGCTCGGCCATGGCTTTGGCCCGCCTCTGCTACGATACCTTGCTCGAATTCGGTCTGCAGGCCAAATTGGCCGTGGAACAAGGTGTCTGCACGCCGGCGGTGGAAGCCATTGTCGAAGCCAACACTCTGCTCAGCGGTCTGGGATTCGAAAGCGGCGGCTTGGCCGGCGCGCACTCGGTTCATAACGGCTTGACGGTCCTGCCGGCCACTCATACCAAATACCACGGTCAAAAAGTATCCTTCGGCGTGCTCACCCAATTGGTCATGGAAGGCCGTTCCTCCTGCGAGATCGACGAAGTTTTGGAATTCTGCCTGGCCGTGGATTTACCCATTACCTTGGAAGACATCGGCATCAACAATCCGTCCAAGGAAGATATCCGCAAGGTGGCGGAAGCCACCGCGGCGCCGGGTGAAACCATCCATGCAACCTGGTTCACGGTCACCCCGGACTTGGTCGAAGGAGCGATCTGGGCCGCTGACGCCCTGGGCCGGGCGTGGAAAAAAGGATGCGAAGCATGAAAGGCTTACTGCCAGTTTCCATCAGTATCGCGATATTAGCCGCTATTTGGTTTGACGTTTCCGTCAATGTGCCCTGGCTGGCGGGTTCGGCTTGGATCGGCTTTGCGGCATG
>JADFXS010000131.1:742-7608 GCA_015233515.1 Deltaproteobacteria bacterium
TGGGCGAGTTATTATTACGCCGGCGGCGATACCAAGGCTTTGCATAAATCCTATATCGCCAACGTGGCCGGGATGCTGCAAGGGGCGATTTTCCTGGTGATTTTCGGCGCGATCGGCGGCGGCAGCATGCATGTTCTCGCCATCCTGATCGGTATTTACTGCTTCATCATGACCATGGAAGGGGCCATTGGTCTTCTGTCCACCATCCCGGGTCAGTTTTTGGGCGCGGCCGTATATTTCGGTAATCTCAGCGCCGGAGCGACGGTCCATAAGGGTGATATCTGGTATGCGATGGCGCATACCGCGGTCATCATGTTGATCGGTAATTTGTTCGGCATAGTGTCGGCCAAGGCTCCGGGTTGGTTCCAGAAACCAGCCGCCTGATCGTCTGAAAAAATGGGAAATGGATGATCGGGACCGTTAGGGAGTCCCGGCTCCATTTCCCGAAAAAATAAGAAAAAATTGAAGGAGTATACCAATGATTAAAGAAGCATTGGGCATGATCGAAACTCGAGGCCTGGTGGCTAACATCGAAGCCTCCGACGCCATGGTCAAGGCGGCTAACGTAGTTCTGATCGGTCAAGTCAAAATCGGCGCCGGTCTGGTCACCACCATGGTCCGAGGCGACGTGGGCGCGGTCAAAGCGGCTACGGATGCCGGTGCGGCCGCCGCGGCCAAAGTCGGCGAAGTGGTTTCGGTCCACGTCATCCCCAGGCCGCATTCGGATGTCGAGAGGATTTTGCCTCAACTGCCGGCCGGCGAATAAGGCAATCCGGATTTTTGGGCAGGACTAAATAACGTTCGAATACACCGTGTTCGGAATAAACAACCGACAGAGCGGAACATGGGGCATCAGTGGCGGCGATGGTGGGGACAACAATGACCGGAATCTTCATTTCGTGAGCCACGGCCTTGCCGGTGTCGATCACCTTGCCTCCGCCCACGGTAATGATGACGTCAGCCCCTTGAGCCTTGGCTACGGCAACCAGACGGTTGATCTCCTTGTCGCAGCACTCGCCGTTGAAGTGTTCGATGTGGCAGCCACATTTGGCGCCTTCCAGGCTGGCCGCGATCGGTGCGCTGGTGACTTTTAAAGCGGTCTTGCCGCCGGTGACCAAAGCCTTGGTTCCCATCCGGGCCGCGTGGGTTCCGATTTCATTGATCGCCCCGGCGCCTTGAACATAGCGACTTGGCGCAAGCAACATTCGACTCATCGCAAATACCTCCGTTTAGTTATCTATCCTTGAGTCATCAAGGGTTGGGTTTCGCTCTTGGGATAAGGTTTAAAACCGAATTCACTACGCGCCTGACCGGCATTGACATTAGCCGGCTTTGGGTAAAAGATTACTTTCTCTGTCCATTTCCCTCCGGGCGTTTTAAAATTTTTATTGAATCCAGGTTTGATAGTTTTTGCCAAATAGTCGGCATATCCCTTAGTGTGGATTATTCCACTAACTGATTATGAAAAACAATCAGGCGTGAACCATATTTTAAGGATAAATTAACCGTAGAAACAAGATGGTATAACCTTATGCCCATCTACGGTGCGACTACGTTGTGATTACTGTGGAAGACCGGGCCGCCGGCGGCTTGGGTTTGCTATCCTCTGATTATGTTTTACATATTCGAATTAGTATGTTTATAATCCCATCAGGTTTTTGCGGCCGAAGGTCAAACTTGTCGTTCCTTGACTAAGGTGATTGTTATGAAGTCGAACTGCACAGTCTTGATCGCGGAAGACCACGCTCTGGTCAGAAAGGGGTTGCGCTCCCTCCTCTCGTCCATGGAAAGCTTTGATGTGGTGGGTGAGGCGGCCGGGGGATTGGAAGCCGTCAAATTAGTTCAGCAGCTTAAACCGGATTTACTTTTGTTGGATTTGGCCATGCCGGACCTCGGGGGACTGGACGCCATCAGGCAGATCAAGCACGACGGCGTTATGACCAAGATTTTGGTCCTGACCATGCACGGCAGCCCTGATTACCTCATTCAAGCCTTTAAGGCCGGAGCGGATGGGTATCTTTTGAAGGGCGCCGATCCCGAAGAACTGCACATGGCTATCAAGGTGGTGATGGCCGGTCGCGCTTATATCAGTTCCGAGATTTCCGGCCAAGTCATCCAGGGCTATTTAAGCGGCAGCCCCGAAACCCGTACTCCGATCGACGATTTGACCGTCCGGGAAAGGGAAATACTAAAGCTCGTGGCCGAAGGGCATACCAACAAGGAAATCGGCGCTCTTCTTTTTATCTCACCCCGGACCGTGGATAAGCACCGATCAAACCTGATGAGAAAACTCGATCGGCATACGGCCAGGGAATTGACGGATTTCGCCAAAAAACATGGTCTGGTAAATCAATAAAAATCTTTCGAATTACCCTGCCCCTTGGCTCTCGATGCAATGTTAGTATGAAAATGGTGGTTTTGACAACGCCGCATTTAGGTAATGAGTTCCAGCTAGCTCCCAAGCTCCAGCTTGGGAGCTAGGAAAAGCCTGGAAGCTCCAGCTTCCCTCAAAAGCGGTTCCCAAGCTAGAGCTTGGGAACCAGGGAAATATTTAGTATAAACAATCATTTGTTGTCATTCCGCGGAACGGCGCAAGCCGCGACGAGAAATCTCTAAAGCAAGCGTTGCAGCCGGGAGTTACAGGCCTCGATGCCGCAAGTGGTGATTTAGCGTGCAACGCACCAACTTGTAAACCGATCCCCGATCGGCCTCACTGCGCCCGCCAGCTGACGCGCACGACGGTTCCCTTGTTGACCAGGGATTTGATGGTCAGACGACCTCCGGACAAATCGGCCCGTTCCCTCATGCTGTCCAGTCCCAGGCCGTATTGTCGATCCTGGTTGGCCAGGATGCGGGCGGCGTTGAAACCCAGGCCGTCATCCTGGATCGATAAGGTGATTTTTCCGGCTTTTTGACGCAGGCCCAGGGTGACTCGCGTCGCCTGGCTATGCTTGGCCACGTTGTTCATGGCTTCCTGCATGATGCGGTAGATGACCGGCTTGAGTTTGGCCGGAATGGCATTTTCACTGATCTTTATATTCTTTTCGACAATAATTCGGCTGTATATTTTCTGGTATTCCCGGCAGAACCAGTTGACCGTGGCCACTATGCCCAGATCGTCCAGCACTTGCGGCCGAAGTTCGGTTTGCATCCTCCGAACTTCGTTGATGACATCCTTTAATGTACTGGAAGCGGCCCTCAATGATTCCTGAGCCGGAGTGTTGTTGGGCAGGCTTGGCAGAACGCTGTCCACACCGTATTTGGTGGCCGCCAGGGATTGGCCGATGCCGTCGTGGAGGTCGGCGGCCAGTTTCCGTCTTTCTTCTTCCTGGGCCATGATCAGTTTGGCGGACAGGAGCTGAAGTCTGGCTTCGGATTGACGGAGGGCCTCTTCCGCTTGTTGGCGGGCCATGATCGATCTGGCTTGCAGGACGTTCTGCAAGGCCAGTTCGGACATTTGATTGGCAAAAAGGAAGAGGGCTCGACAGACCTGGGCGAACTGTTCCGGGGGCATGACCGGGACTTCAGTCAGGGCCTCGGCCATTTGATCTTCGTCGACTTCTATTTCCCTGGCGTATTGCCGGATATGCTCCTCGGTGATGGAGGCGTCCCGGACTTGACCGATGAGCCAGTTGGCCACATGTTTATCTCCCACGGAAATGCTGGCTCCTCCGTCCCAGAGTCCGCTGCTCAAACAGCGGCTGATGACCGGCCCATGGGGATTGGGCCGACCGAGGATGGCGTCCGAGCGCATGCAGTTAATCCCGCCCTTGGCCGACGGGCGGATGATATCCTGGCAGATTCGGCAAAAATTGCTGGGTTCCGTAATGGGTCGGCCGTCGGGATGCGTGATGATCGAGGCTAAATTGGTGGCGTTGGCAAAAGCGTCTTGGATGGCCTGAATTTCCTGGACGGTAAACAGATCGGTGAATTCGATGCTCTCCGGGATATTGCCCGGTTTGGTCAAGGCCAGAAGACGATTTTGGAAAGCCTCCTCCGAAGATTTGCGCTCCGTGATTTCGATCTTGAGCTCTTCATTGCTTGCCGCCAGCTTGGCGGTTCGTTCCCTGACTTTCTGCTCCAGTTCCTCCCGGGCGCGTTTCAGATCGTCTTCGGCTTGCCGGCGCCCGGTAATATCGTGGGCGATCAGCACGGTTCCGTCCAGCTTGTCGCCCGGACCGTATAAAGGGGAGACGGAGATCAGGAAATCGCCGTCCAACTGTTTCAAGTAGATCTCGACGGCATATTCCTGTTCGTCCTTGACGACTCGCCATTGGGGACAATGATCGCATATCTCCCGCCGGCGTTCGAAGAGTTCAAAACAGGATCGACCGACGACCTGAGCGAGGTCCAGGCCCAGCCGCTGCAGTAAGGCGCGATTAGCGCGGATCAAGTGGCATTTGCAATCCAAGATGGCGATCAAGTCCGGAACGGCGTCAAAGGTCCTCTCCCATTCTTCCTTGGCGTGGACCAGGGCGGCCTCGGTTTGCAGGCGCTCGGTTATGTCAAAAATCACGCCGATCAAGCCTTGATATTGCCCTTGTCGGTCCAGCCAGGGCGCCTTGATTTTGGTTACATCGCGAATATAGCCGCCGTTGGCCATGGTTTCATAGTCGTATTCCTGAATCGCGATTGACTGTTTGGCCAAATCGTGGTCCATGTCCGTATATTTATCGGCGAGTATTTGAGGATAAAGATCGTAAACCGTCCGGCCGATCACTTCTTCTTTTTTCCGGCCGTGAAACATTTGGTACGCCCGGTTGACATGACGATAGATTCCCTGGACATCCTTGACAAAGAGGGGGACAGGCAAGCCGTCTAGAATGGATTTCAGGACACGGTTCTCCTCTGCCAGGCTTTCCTGGGCGTGGCGGCGTTCCGCGATTTCCCTTTCAAGGCTTTGCAGTCGCTGTACCAGTTGTATATTTTCCTCGGGACTTGGGGCCGGCCGGGTGGCCGATTCCACCGTTGATTCGCTGATTATCCCGGTATCGGTAAACATACAAGCCTCCTAAACTGACGTGCTTCGGACGGAAACATGAAGCTTTAACCGCGAAAAAGACGGGTGGCCGGTCCGGTGATGTGGAGCAGGGCGTTGTTACCTCAGGAATGAAAATCTCGGGGTGGAATCACCGGGCTCGCTCCGAACCCATACCCGAGGATGTAACCTCGAGCAGGTTCAAGATATCGCACCCCGGGCCTGACGGCAACATGGAAAAAAATTACCTCAGGTATGGGCCTGGTGATCTTGATCTGTATTTAGGGCCAAGACAGGGTTGGGGTCTATTGGGGTAAAACTATCGGGATATCCCAAAATTTACTTGGATGTGATATCGTCTAAAATCAAGGTGCCCGGGGAAATAATACTCCAATCGGAAACCACAAGTATAATGGAGGTGATGACAAAACAAGTAATTTTGGCCCAAATCGAGGAGGGGGAGATTTTGAAGCCGGAAGAATACTGGCGTATTTTGAGGACTTCAAAATTGAGCCCGACAAAGAGTTGGGCCTAAAGGGCAGTTTTGCCATCACCTCAAACAGATTTTATTTTTTTTATTTTTTATCTATTTTTCCGAGGAACCAATGAAAAATCGCCACGTCGGATTAGTCATTCTAAGCATGCCCGGGAGCGGGGCGTCGATTATTACTCACATTCTGGCTGAATTAGGCTGCGAACCCGGCGGCCCGCTTCTTCCCATCGCTGGAGACGGCCTCAATGGTTTTGGGGAACATGCCGAAATCGTAGCGGTTCATGAAGACTTTCTTAGGATGATCGATCAAGACTGGAGCGATCCCCGGCTGTTATTGCCCGAAAATTTCGAAGGGGCGCCGGCGGAATCGGCTCGCGGCCGACTTCTGAAGATTTATCAACGCGATTTCGAGCGGGCTCCTCTCTGGATGATCAAAGACCCGCGTCTTTGTCGGCTTCTTCCTCTGTGGCGGGAAATTTTCACCGATCAGAATTTGTTTGTCGGCTTTGTTCATGTATTCAGCCACCCGCTTGTCGCGGCCCGGGCGCTGGCTGCTCGCCATGGTTTCAGTTTTGAAAAATCCCTTTTGCTTTGGTTGCGTTACACTTTGGAAGCCGAACGATCGACCCGGGGGAAGACCCGGCTGTGGTTGAACCTGGAAGACTTGGCGAACGATCCGGTGGAAATATTGACGGCAATTTTGAAAGAAAACGGCTTGGACCAGGTCTTATCCGTGGAAAGATTGGCATCGGTGGTGCGCAAGGTACTCAATTCGGGCGAGTCTTTTTATAATCCACCGCAAGCGGATGTGGCGATCAACTCGGCGTTGGTCGCGTTCATAAATAGACTTATGCATGATTTAAAATCTTTAGCCGGTAAAAACTCTGGAGGCGCCATGCAGGAATTGGATAAGATCAGTCAGGAACTAACCTTGATGGACGGGTTGATGTTTCCAAACCCTCAGTCCGGGGATAAAGATTTTAATAGCGGGAATACCCAGCGATTTCAACGGGAGCTGGAGGCCCAGCGGCAGGATATACATGAGATCAAGGCCGAAATACAAAAATGGACGGCTCTTTTGGGCAAAAGCCTGGAAGTGATCACTCATCTTGAACGCAGGCTTTTTGAAAAGGAAACCGAGCTGGCCGGGAAAGAAGAAATCATTTCCGCGATTAAGGCGGAAAAAAACAGTATGGAAGCCGGTTTTCTGCAATCCAATTCCTGGAAAGTCACCAAACCTTTGCGCGTTATTACCGGAATTTTTAAAAAAAAGATGAGATTGACCGCAGAGTGAAACGATTTTATAGATGCAGTGGATGAATTGTATGGTTATAGCGATGCTCGAAAGTTTTTTCGGAATGATGCGGTCAAAATCTCAGCTCATTCGCGAACACC
>JADFXS010000132.1 GCA_015233515.1 Deltaproteobacteria bacterium
GATTTATCAACTTGATTTTGCAAAATAATTTTTTGACAACTGTAGAAGATTGGTTTGAGCGAAGCCGGGCAAGGGCCATAGAGCCTTGATCCGGGCCTGACCAAAGGACCGCCATTGATGGAGGTTGCGCAATTCCGGCTGGAGCATGCGCCTGGCCTTGACCACGGTCATCAACCGTTTCATGGCGCCGATACCTTCCTCCGCGCCGTTGGACCAGAATTCCCGTGGATAAAACTCCCTGGCCAGAAAAGCCAATCCCCCGGCATGGTCGGTCTGCGGATGGGACAGCGCCAGTACGTCCAACCGAGGAAAGCCGTCGACCAGCAGAAAAGGGGCGATTATCTCCGCCCCCCGGGTCGAACTCCGCGCCGGGAAATCCACCGCCGTCGATGATCAGGCGGCGATGGTCGGGGAACCGGACATAGGCGGACGATCCCTGTCCCACATCCAGAATAGTGACTTGCAGTCGAGGTTGATTAAGGTCGATTAAATAAGGGATGCCCCAAGACAGCAGATAAACCGTAGTGACGGCACCGAGCCAAATCAGGGCCCGGCGCCACGGTCTCATACAAAAAATAAGGGCCGTCAAAGAGTAAAAATAAACAAAAAATTTCCACCCGGGCGTGGGCATCAAAGGATTGATTCCCGGCCAGCCGGCCATCATGTTCATGGACGGGAGGATCAACCACCAGGCTATTTCCAGGGCCTGAAACAACAACCCGGCCGCTCCCGGCCAGACCGTGGCCAAACCCAGGGCGGCCAGGCCCGGAGGAACGAAAACCAGATTGATAATAGGTGTGAAGATCAAGTTGGCCGGTAAACTCAAGAGCGGCAAGTGATGAAAATGATAAACGGCGATCAAGGCCGTGCCCAAAGTGGCGGCCAGGGTGGTGATCGCCAGGCCCCAGGCCTTTAAAATCAAACCGGTTCGCGGCTTATGATCTTCTCCGGGTAACGGCGTCCGGAACGGCGACCAGGGGAACCTGGCGGCCAGCAGAATAATCGCGCCGGCGGCGGCAAAGGAAAGCTGAAAAGACGGAGTAAACAGGGCGGCCGGATTGATCAGCAAAATAATCCAGGCGGCGGTGGCCAGGGCGGTCAGCGGGTCTTTCAGACGATCCACTAGCTGGGCCAGCAGATACGTCCCCACCATGATGGTGGATCGGGTGACGGACGGGCTGCCGCCGGCCAGACCGGTATAAAGGATCACCGGCCCCATGGCCAAAACCGACGCCAGCCGGCGGACATCGATCCGCAAGGCTAAATTCGGAATCAGCAACAAGAGCCAACGGATAATGCCATAGGCCAGCCAAGCCACCAACCCGATATGCAACCCGGAGATGGACAGAATGTGCGAGAGTCCCAAAACGCGAAAGGATTCTTGGACATCGGTTTCAATTTCGTCCATACGTCCTAAAAGCAGGGCTTTCATCAATCCGAGCGCCGGTTGGCCGAGCGTCTGGTCCAGGAATCCCGCGGCCTGGGTCCGGAGATGAATCATGACGCTACCGATGGAAAACCTCTTCTCCGGCTCCTCGATGACCACCATCATACGGTCGTCTTTCAGAAAGGTTGAGGCCCACACGCCATTCCCGATCTGATGCCGCCGAAAGTCATATCCGCCCGGGTTACCAAAGCTGGACAGGCTCCTGAGGACCGCCGGAAACCGAACGCGATCCCCGGCGACCATGCTCGGTCGATCTCCGGGGATGGTCACCACCACCTGCCCCCAGGCCGGCCGGGGTTGGCCGCCGATTTCCAAGTATTCGGTTACATCGACCAGCACTCTGGTTCGCCCGTGAGTCAGCAGCGGGGGCTCACTCACTTGGCCGCCAAAAACCAGCAATCGACCTTGCAAGTGAAGGATATGGGCGGGATGAGGCGGGGGCGTGAAAGTGCTGGTTGATGACGCCGCGCCGATAAGGGCGAAGACCAACCCCACGGGGACCAGATTCACCTCGCGACCGGTCGCCGCCCATAAAAGTAGAGTAAAGGCCGCCAGTAAGGCGGCTGGCCAGAGATGGCATGAGCATTCGGCTAGGTCTGGTCCGAGGGCGGCTCCAACCATGAAAAAAGGCAGTAAACAGAGTAAAGGGCGGTTAACAAAGGAAGAATTATAACGCGTCGGGTTTAAACGCATGTTCAACGCGGTTATGGAGCAGAAAAACATTCGTTGGCTGTCATTTCGAGTAGCAGACCCGCTGGCCCGCGACGGGTTGTGGCCCTTGGAAACGCCCCGTTACTGTCATTTCGACCGGAGGGAGAAATCTCCTGGTCGCCGCGTTGTAGGGGCGATTAATCAATCGCCCTCGCTGAAGGAGGCCAGCCGTGGGTTTCAACCCACGGATTGGTTAGTCGCTACGCGACAAAATGTCATATATGCGAAACGATTTCCCGGCGATGAATCGCCGGGCTAATAGCCTGTAGCCCCTATGGGGCGCTGAAATGACAATGATTATCTGTTTTATTTAGCATAACCCTGGCCCCTAGGGTCGGGGATTCCCCCGAACCAAGCCTGGCAGCCTCTGATTATGCTTTTTCCAAACCCCGTTCCGCCAGCAATTCAACCAAAGGCTTTACCGGATAAGGCCGGTTCAGGCCGTGGAGACCGTGGAGGCCGTCGGCGAACTGCAGCCAGCATCCGGCACAAGAAGTGACCACCAAATCCGGCTCATAGGGGTCGATCTTTTCAAGGCGCGCCCGGAACAGGTCTTGACTGAGCTGATAGTGCCAGAGATTGAAAATACCGCCATATCCGCAACAAACCGGCGCTTCTCGGCCGCCCACCAGTTCAACCCCCGGCAAAGCGCTGATCAGGGCGCGGGGTTCGGCGTGAACGCCTTGTTTGCGTCGCAAGTGGCAAGGATCGTGATAAAAAACCTTAAGCGGTTCGGATGCGCCGTCCTCATGACCCTTCTCGGGCTGCCACTTGAGGACATTGACTAACAGGTCGGTCAGGTCCTTGACCCGAGCGGATAACGGCGCCGCCTGGTCAAGGTCGTCCATGTGGGAATATTCCTTGAGTTGGCTGGAGCAAGTGGCGCAAAAGGTCACGAGGTAGTCAAACTCCAAGGAGGAAAACACGCTCATATTACGGCGGGCTAAATAGGCGGCTGTTTCCGCGTCTCCGGCGCCGGCCGCCGGTTTGCCGCAGCAGACCTGGTCGGCGGGGATGATCACCCGCGCTCCAGCCGAAGTTAACAGGCGAACCGCGGCTTCCGCGGCTTGAGGCCGCAGGTAATTGCCCACGCACCCCACGAACAGGGCTATGCGCGGACCCGACCCTTCGCCGAATTCCCGACCGGAAGTCACGTCCGGTTTCGACAAAAAGGGTTGGTCAGCCAATTGAGGAAGCCAGCGGTCTTTCCCGAGCATGGGCACCGGAAAACGAAAATGCAGGCCGCTTTCCGGAGGGACTTTTTTCACCAACAAGCTGCGACCGTGCCAGAAAAACCGGGATAAAGGGCCTCGCGCCAGGAGGTCGCGGGTCAGCATGTTCTGGAGACGTTCCAGACCGCCGTCCTTGAGAGCCAAGGCCCGGCCGGCCTGAATAAGTTCATCGCCTTTGACGCCGCTGGCGCAGATCTCGGCGCAGGCTCCGCATAACAGACAATGGGATAACAGGTCTTTCATCCGGGCGGACAAGTCGACCTGGCCATCCAGGTCGGCTTTCAATAGGGCGATTTTACCTCGGGCGACCGACCCTTCCCAACCGGTTTGGCTATAAACGGGACAGACGGACATGCACCGTCCGCATCGGACGCATTCGTTCAAAAATTTTTTAAGTTGATCGGGAGTCATAGGTAGGTCACGGAAATATTTTCCCGGGATTCATTATCCCGTCCGGGTCAAAAGCGGCTTTGACCCGGAGCATGAGGTTCAAACATTCAGCCGGTATTTCCAAGGCGATATAGTCTTTTTTAGCAATACCCACGCCGTGTTCGCCGGAAATAGTCCCACCCAGTTCCAAAGTGGTAATGAATATTTCCCGGCAAGCCTCTTCGGCCCGGCGGACTTCTTCCGGGTCGTATTTATTATACATAACATTCAGGTGTATGTTTCCATCCCCGGCATGACCAAAGTTGATGATCAGAACCCGATGCTTTTTGCCGATGACTTCCAAGCGGGCCAGCATCTCCGGGATAAGAGTCCGGGGAACGACCACATCTTCATTGTACTTTCCGGACGCGGCCCGGCAGATGGCCGTGGACAGAGCGCGCCTGGCTTGCCACATCAGCTCCGCTTCCGCCGCACTGGATGCGAATTTAATTTGCCTGGCCCCACACTCCCGGCAGACCCTGGCCGTGGTTTCAGCGTCGGCCTTGGCTTGCTGGATGGAACCGTCGGTTTCAATAAGCAGCAAGGCGCCGGCCTTCCGGTCCAGCCCGAAAGATTTATAGTCTTCCAAAAAGTTTATGGAGTCATGGTCCATGAATTCCACCGTGGCCGGGATGACCTTGGCCGCGGTCAAGGCCGCGATGGTCTTTGCCGCCGCATCCATGTCATCGTAGTAGGCCACCATGGTTTCCTTGGCTTCCGGCGCCGGGACCAGACGGAGAATAAGACGGGTGATAATACCCAAGGTGCCTTCAGAACCGACCACCAGACGGGTCAGGTCGAACCCGACCACCCCTTTGGCCGTCCGAACGCCGGTCTGGATGACCTCGCCCGTGCCGATGACCGCTTCCAAACCTAAAATATAGTCCCGGGTAACCCCATATTTAACGGCGCGGGTCCCGCCGGCGTTTTCCGCGGCGTTGCCGCCCAAGGTGGAAAATTCGCGGCTGGCGGGGTCGGGTGGGTAAAAAAGGCCTTGCGCTTCAACCGCTGCTTGAAATTTTCCAGTAATTACTCCTGGTTCAACGATAGCGACCAAGTTGGCGGCGTCTATCTCCAAAATACGGTTGAAGCGGTTCATGATCACGACCAGGCCGCCGGCCACGGGTAAGGCGCCGCCGCTCAGTCCGGACCCGGCTCCGCGTGGGACCAAGGGAATTTTATATTTCCGGGCGATGCCAATCAGGGCCGCCACTTCGGCGGTGGTACCCGGTCGGGCCACGGCTTCGGGCAGGAACTCCGTTCGGTTGGAACCATCGGAAGCATACAGGACCAGGTCCTCGGACCTGGTGGAAAAATACTCCGGCCCCAGCAGGGCCTTAAGTTCGGTTATGGCTGGTTTAGCTAACATCGCGCCATAATGACGACGATCGAGATGGAAGTCAAGACTCTGGTTGAAGCGCCCCGCAGCTAGCCGCAGGGAGAAAGTTTTCTCGCCTAACCCCGCGTCAAGTTACGGGGAATGCGCTCGCCTGCATATTCACCCTCTAACGGAGTTTTCGCAACAGCTCGTGCTGCGAAAACTCTTAACCCGTTAACCACCGAATAAGTCGAAGAAGGGAGGGAAAGTCCCCAGCAATCCCAAGCCAACCAAAACCAAAGTGATCACGAACATCTTTGAAAAATTCACACTCTGCTTTTTCCACCGTCCGTTGAGCACAGCCCAGCTTATCGCCCAGACCAGCACGCCTAATAATGTTTTGCCGCTCAACGGACCAACTGGGCCATAAAAGTTAAGGAGCCCGGCAAAACCCGGACTGGCCTCCGCCAGAGTAGTAAACAGACCTACAGCCAAACATCCTATACCAGCTGCCAGGGAAGCAGCCGCCCCGGGGCCATTTGTCAAAATTGCTTTAGAGTCAGCCATGATTTCACTCCCTTTCTGATTAATGGATCGGAGCGGCTTTGGTGATAAAAGCGCCCAGCAAACCAGCTACGGCTGCGGCCGCGAAAGCGACCGTCAGAAGCGTTAGGGCGCTTTGCCGTAATTTGTGTTCTACAGCCAGCTTGGCCCCATAGCGCCAGATTATGTAGGCGGCAGCGGTAGCAAGAATAGGGCAAAGCCAGGCGATATGTTCTTTCCATTCCATGCCGAAGTTATGTAAAAAAGCCAGTTTAGGATTAGCCAAGATGAAAGAACGAGGAAATTCACTTAAATCAGCGCCTTGGGGGGGCTTGGCTCGATACCAGGTGTAAGGCAAGTAAGTCCCTAAAATTACTGTTAACCACGAAACCAGAGCCATGAGTCCGGCTCCTAACGATACCCACCTACGGTGAACTTCCAGGCCCGCTTCGGTCAACCAGCCTGAACGCAGACCCCAGGCCAGGACCCAAACTCCGGCAAATAGTAATAAGAATGTGGCCCCAAAGCCCATGCCATGAATAATAGTCAACCCTTCACGAAATGAAATCCACATAGGATCCTCTCTTCCATCTGAGTAAAACAAAACACTGATACCTCACTCCCGCCTAAAACGCTGGGCGCTTACCAAATGACCATGCAGCCCGCTCCGCTTAGCCTAACTTGCCACCCCACCTCCTCTCCGGAAGTTACGCTTTAAATTAATTTATATTTTAACAAGTAATCATTCCCATGTTTAAGTCAAGAACCTCTCAGGGTAAGCGCCTTTGGAGACAGGATACCGAAAATACAAGTATTGTCGCTCACCGCCTCGTGGGCCAAAATGGGCCGGTTTAGAAACTGTCCTCTCGACTTTTTGCTCTTTGCAAGCGATTAAAATATTTGCTTTGTTTACAGTTTCTACTTTTTTAACGAACCATTCCCGATCCCAAGGGATTATTTTACGTAACCGTCGAATATGCTTGCATAACGTTGATAATATTGTATGCTGATCCCATAGCTGGTATCACTTTCTCGTTACAGGGAAGACCCGCATGAAAATTATAAAGTCCAACCAACTAGCCTTGCTTTTCACCTCGTTCATGTCTCGAGAAAAGCTGGGCATTTCCATAGCCGCCTTGGCTTACTTCCATTTAGATCCCCCGGAAACCGTCGCGAAACCTATGGACCGGTTGCTGGAAGAAGCGAAGATGTGGCCGGCCGTGGCCGCCGCGTTAGGGGATGAAGAAGCTCTTGATCTGGGCATACCTAAAAAACATGGTGAGTTCCTGGTCTATGGCTCCGCCTATGCCAAACCGCCGAGAAGCGCCATCCTGGTCAGGATCATGGTAGGGGAACAATCGAAAATCCTTTACGTTTCCGGGCCGAGGTCCTGGAATATCACGGGAATAAGCAGCCGGCCGGCGCTGTTCTCCGCCATGCGCATTTCTTGGACCAATGCTTTCGGCGGTGCGGACTGGGAAGCAAATCCTTTAGGCAAAGGAATGGCGCCCGGTCCTGATGGCCGGATTTCCATCCCCACCATTCAGGACCCAACTAATCTGGTCACTTCTCCGGATGATCGCCCCGGGCCCGCCGGGTTGACCGCTTACCCGTCTTTTTGGCCGCAGCGCCGAAGGTATCTCGGTAAATTCGATGAGACCTGGCTGGAGAATCGCTGGCCTCACTACCCGTTGGACACTAATCCGGAATACTTCAACACCGCCCCCAAAGACCAGCGCCTGAACGGGTTCTTCCAAGGCGCCGAGGCTATCCGTATAGTCAACATGCACCCGTCCCAACGGGAAATAATCTCACCGCTGCCGGATATCCGCGCCCGTTTATTCATTAACCGCTTGTTAGAAGGGAAAGAGGTTTTCGCCGAGGTGGAATCCAACGCCGAAACACTCTGGC
>JADFXS010000133.1:0-5028 GCA_015233515.1 Deltaproteobacteria bacterium
CCTTTTTATTTCGATCAGATCATCAATGTAATATTCAGCGTCCAGAGCCGGGTTTTTATAGGCGATCAAGGAAACCCCCGCGCCCTTGGCCGCTTGCGCATCGTTTTCCGAATCGCCCACATATATGGCCTCGTGGGCGGAAACCTGAAGGCGGTCGAGAATCAGCAACACCGGTTCCGGGTCGGGCTTAGGCGTGGTTACTTCATGAATTGAGACCACCAGATCGAAATAATCCACCAGCCCGAAGTCGTTCAACACACGATTGATGGAATGCCCGCGATTGGTGCAGATCGCAATTTTGTATCTGTTTTTTAGAAATTCCAGCAATTCGATCAAGTGTGGCGATGCGATCATATAAGGATTGAATTGACGATAATCGATGGAATAGCGCAAGGATTGGGCCTGTTCATACAGTTCCGCGGGAATGAATCGCTTGATAGCCAGGTCCGTGGTGGCGATATGGACAAAATCTATTTCCGTTTCGGTCAAGGGCGGCAGGTCTAAACCGGTGCGTAACCGGTTGAAAAAAGCCGCATTGGCCTGCCGGGAATCGAACAGGACACCATCACAGTCGAAAATGACGAGTTTATAAGGCATAGTGATAATAATCCAATAAGGGAATCAAGATTTACCGGAGGAGATCAAGCCAAAATAAATATAACTTCAGTAAACCGGAACGACAAACGCCCGAACCGCATCAGTGGGCGTCAGTCGTTCCCGGAAATATGACTAATCTAAAATATAGCTTTCAGATCACCCGCCTGAGCCGCTTTTGGCCGGGGCCGGTTGAGCCGGCGCCGACGGTTGATCGGTGACCTGAGGTTTTGGTGGTTGCTGGCCGGGACTGGAAGCCTGGGCTTCGACTTTACCGGACAAGGCCAGAACGAATTGCTTAACATGTTCATCAGGAAGATTGGTTTTAACAAGAGCTTTTTTTAAAAAGTCCTTGCCCGCCCATTCGGGATAAATCTTGACGGACAGGGTGATTTTGCCGGCGCCGCCTGGCTGGATCCGCTGGTCAAACTTGACCAGAGAACAGCCTCAGCCCGGGGTGACGGATTCGATGACCAATTCCCCCCGACCTTTATTTTCCACCATAAAATCATGAGTAACGATGGTATCCGGTTGGACCAGGCCGAAATCAAAGGCCTGCTCGGAAATTACCAGTTCCGGCTGAGGTCCGGTGGGCGCCGGCGCGGCTGGTTGGCCGCTCGCCGGTGGAGTCGTGGTCTGAGCCGCCGGGGCGGCCGGCTTGCCGGGTTTGCCGGACGTCTGATCCCCGGCTTGGACCGGAAGAACCATTCCCACGATCATGGCCATCAGCAAGGCGACTATTCTTATATGGCCTGAAATCATATTTTCCCCCAAAAACAAAATTACTTTAATCATACTCCCTGGGTTGGAGTTTAGCAAGATTTTGGGGCGGAGCAAGCAGCGCTTGATCGTCAATGCGCCGGACGCCCAGTTTAAATCTCCTATCATCCCGTCGCAATAAATAGCATTTAAGGAATCGTGAAGATACTCGGTCATCCTCCGGATCCGCTCTTGGCTGATTCGGGTTGAGACGGCTTGGGCTCGCTGGTGGAAGAAGTTTGGCCTTCAACATTACCATTTAAGGTCAGGATGAATTGCTTCATTCGCTGTTCCGGGTCGTTGGTCTTGACCAATGCCTTTTTTACGAATTCCTTTCCTGCCCAGTCCGGAGCTATTTTAATGGACAATGAAATTTTACCTGTGCCGCCGGGTTGGATTTTGGGGTCAAAGGTGACTACCGTGCATCCACATCCTGGAGTGACGGATTCGATAACCAATTCACCCTTGCCTTTGTTTTCCATAACAAAATCATGGGTGACTTCGGTATCCGGTTTGACATTGCCGAAATCAAAGGACATTTCGGGGACGGCCAATTGTGGTTGCAGACCCGGGGCCGCCGGAGCGACCGGCTGAGCGGTCGCCGGCGGCGTCGGTGTTTGAGCGGTCGAGGCTGCCGGCTTGGATGCTTTTCCGGTCGATTGCTCCGCTGCTAGAACCGGAGCCGCCATTAGCGACAATATAGTGATAACTATTAATATTACGGTTTTTGTTCCAGAGATCATAAATCCTCCTGTTGTACGATTGCGTTTTTATCATACTACCGGCGATGGTGTTTCACAAGATTAACTATGTTTCATTATTATTACAAATAAGTTACCTTGACTGATTCGGTCTTTTGACTTGACGCCCGCGAATGAAATGAATATTTCCCTATTTTAAAAAGTTCAGGCGACGACCGGGAGGAAAACCATGCCCTTTTACCGTCTCTATTCCGGGCTCATGAAAATGCTGGTCGGGAAGAGTCCGCGTTTGGTCGGAAAAAAAAGCCGCCTGATCGTATATTGCGTTTTTGTTGGAGTTATCGCCGGACTGGGTGCGGCCGGATTCCTTTATGTCTTGTCCTGGGCCAATGTATTTTTTATGAAAATCATTGCCGGGTACGAAATTCTGGAACCCCCCGGGGAACAGATACTTCACGTCCATTTTCAAACCAGTCCCCGGCCCTGGCTCCTGTTTCTGGTCCCGGCCATCGGCGGCCTGCTTTCCGGATTCCTCGTCTATACCTTTGCCCCCGAGGCCGAGGGTCACGGCACCGACGCCATGATCGACGCCTTCCATAACAAGGAAGGCCTCATTCGGGGCCGGGTCCCGATAGTCAAGGGACTGGCCTCGATCTTAACCCTGGCCAGCGGCGGAAGCGCCGGGCGGGAAGGACCCATCGCCCAGATCGGAGCCGGGTTCGGTTCCTGGATCGGCCAGATCCTTAAGCTGGACGTCCGGGAACGCCGCCTGCTTTTGCTGGCCGGAACGGCCGGCGGGCTGGGGGCTGTTTTTCGGGCGCCTCTGGGCGGGGCCCTGACCAGTATCGAGGTCTTGTACAAGGAGGATTTCGAGACTGAGGGGGCCGTGACCAGCATCATCGCCGCCGTGGTGGCCTATGCGGTGTTCATTCTCATCTTCGGTTCCCGGCCGATATTCGACACTCCGGATTTCAAGTTTACCAATCCGATGGAATTGCTTTTTTATTCGGCCCTGGGCCTGATCTGTAGTCCTCTGGGTCTGATCTACTCCAAGCTTTTTTATGGCAGCCGGGACCGCATTTTTCGGCGTCTGCCCATAAAAAAGCATTATATCCCGGCTTTGGGCGGGTTAGGGGTCGGCCTGATCGGCCTGTTCCTGCCCCAGGTCATGGGCTCGGGCTGGGGCGTGATCCAAGAGGCCATTTGGGGGCATCTACCTTTGAGCCTGATGATCGCCGCCATATTCTTCAAGATGGTCACCACTTCGCTGACCATTAGTTCCGGAGGGTCGGGCGGGGTCTTCGGTCCGACCCTTTTCATCGGCGGGATGATCGGTGGCGTGGTCGGTCACTTAGGCCACCTTTATGCTCCGCACATCGTCACCCAACCCGCGGCTTACGTTCTGGTGGGGATGGCCGCGTTCTTTGCCGGCGTAGCCAACGCGCCTCTGGCCGCCATCCTTATGGTTTCCGAGATGAGCGGTTCCTACGGCTTGCTGGCCCCGCTGATGCTGGTTTCGGTCATTGCCATCCTCCTTTCCTCCCGCTGGTCCATTTACGAAAAACAGGTCAAGAACAAGTTTCATTCTCCGGCTCACCAGGCCGACATGACCGTGAACATCCTCGAAGAGATTAAAGTCGGCCGGATATTTCATCCCCAGGACGATGTCGTTACACTCCCCGCCGGCATGAAGCTCAAGGAAATCAAGGAGCTCCTGACCCAGACCCGCCAGGTGTATTTCCCGGTCAAGGACTTAAAAGGCCGTTATTTCGGAATATTGAATATGCATGATATCAGAATGGTCCTTTTTGATGAGAACGTGGCTGATTTGGTAGTGGCCGGGGAGTTGGTCGGACCGATGGCTTTTGTCCGCCCCGAAGACAGCCTTTTCGCGGCCCTATCCCGTTTCACCGACACCGGCTATGGGCAGATTCCGGTGATAATGAACTACAAGGGGCGGGATATCATTTGTGGCCTCTTAACCCACGAAGACGTCATCAAAGCCTATCAAGAAGAAGTGGCCCGACGGCGGGAAACTTGACCCGGATTTTTTGTGTTTTATAGCAAATGAATAAGCCAGGTTATCAAGCATATGAAAACAAAACTGACTAAGCTTTTCATGGAATTTTTTGAAAGCGAGCAGGCTTCGGGAATTATCCTGATTCTCTGCACGGTAATTTCAGTCTCTATCGCCAATTCTTATTTCGGGAAAGGTTATTTGGAGTTTTGGCATGCCAAGCTTTGGCTTGAGATAGGTGACGCCATTTCCCTGAATTACAGTTTGGAACACTGGATTAATGACGGATTGATGGCGATTTTTTTCTGTTGATCGGCCTTGAAATTGAGAGAGAACTTTATGTCGGGGAACTGTCTGATCCGAAAAGTGCGTCGCTGCCGATAGCTGCCGCCATCGGCGGCATGATGACGCCTGCGCTGTTTCACTTTCTTCTCAACCGCGGGACTGAAACAATAAGCGGAGCCGGCATTCCCATGGCCACGGACATTGCTTTCACGATTGGAGTCCTTGCGTTGCTGGGAAACAGAGTTCCAGTGTCGCTAAAAATTTTTCTTGCCGCCTTAGCCATAATAGACGACTTAGGCGCTATTTTAGTTATTGCCCTGTTTTATATGAGTGACTTCTCGCTTTTATATCTAGTGTTAGCGTTAGGGGTATTTACAGGATTACTGATTCTAAACCGCGTCGGCTTCCTCTGGTTACCCCTTTATCTCGTTCCTGGCTTAATCATGTGGTACTTTATCCTCAAATCAGGTGTCCACGCCACAATCACCGGTGTTCTTCTCGCCTTTGCTATTCCGTTTAGGCGCGGTGATGACGAATCGCCGTCTTACCAGTTGCAGCATTTCTTGCATAAACCGGTGGCATTTATCATTATGCCCATTTTTGCACTGGCCAATACCGGCATTGCTCTGACAGGAAACTGGATTGAAGGCTTGGCAACATCAAACAGCTTAG
>JADFXS010000133.1:5051-6248 GCA_015233515.1 Deltaproteobacteria bacterium
CAGCTTAGGCATTTTCGCCGGCCTGTTCGCGGGCAAGCCGTTGGGCATTACCCTGTTTAGTCTGCTAGCGATCAAGGTTGGCTTGTCTCAATTGCCAGGTGACGTATCTTGGAAGCATATCATCGGTGCCGGTTTCCTTGCCGGTATCGGATTTACGATGTCAATATTCATCACGCTATTGGCTTTCGACAATCCCGAAATCACTCAAAGTTAAAAAATTAGTATTTTACTCAGTTCACTTCTGGCCGGTACTGTCGGCTATTTTATTTTGAAGAAGCAAACAGTAAGTATTTCAGATCACTCCGTTTGAACATGGCGGCGAGAGCATTCCTCGTAGCTTACCGCTAGGTCAGCGACCGCTGATTTGGGGATCAATTAGGTTGGTTTTTCCCCGCTAAGAAAATAAATTTTTACTTAAGCCTCGGAAATTTTGCTCCAACCGGGAAAAAGGCAACCGACTTGGGAGGCAGGATCTAGGTCAAGTCCTTGCTGCATTCAGAATAAGGTAGTTCACTCAAACAATACCCATCCCGCCCTGCTTCCTTGGTTTGGTACAGCGCTTCGTCTGAAATTCTCAGAAGTTCTTCCAAATCTATTCCATGGTCCGGGAAGATGGCAATGCCGATGCTGGACGAAATTTCGACACGGCGCTCCAGAGCATCGAATGGTTTCCTGAAGGCCGCGACAACTTTATTAGCTACATGAACCGCATCCTCGACTTCATGAATTTCCGTTAACAAGATCACAAACTCGTCGCCGCCGAATCTCGCGACAACATCCACCTTGCGCAGGCAATCTAAAAAGCGCTGCGCGGCCTCGACCAATACCGCGTCACCCACGGCATGACCAAAGCCATCATTAACCGCCTTGAACTTATCCAGATCGACGGACATCACCGCCATGCGAAATCGCCGGCGTTCGGCATTCAACCGGGCGATAGCGAATCTTTCGTAAAAAAGACGCCGATTCGGCAAGTTCGTTAAAGTGTCCTTGGTGGCCAGATCAAGTAGTTTCTGCCGCATTTGACTTTCTTCGGTCACGTCTTTAATGCTTGACAGAATGCACTCCTCGCCATTGATGACCAAAGCCTCGGATGAATACTGTCCAATCATCGCTTCTCCGGATTTCCGAAGAGTGTGAACCTCCAAACTCTGGCCGCCGGTCCATACCAATCCCCAGTTTCCCAGCGTCTCGGAA
>JADFXS010000133.1:6279-7555 GCA_015233515.1 Deltaproteobacteria bacterium
TCAGTTCAGCAAGTGGTTTGTCAATTGCATCCTCGCGCGAGTAGCCGAAAATTTCGCTGAATCCTCGATTGACTTCCACAATTCCACCTCCCCTACCGCGAACAATGATTAACGCATAGGGGGAGGTTTGGAACGCCTTGGAGAACTTTTCCTCTTGCGCCCGCACTTCCTCCAGGAGTCGTCTGGAAAGCGCTAAGACAATTGAAATTATTAGGCAGATATGCAGGCTTATGATGCTGGTAATCGCAACCGAGTCGGCAACTCCCGTGCGGATAATTTCCGCTTCTTGAGAAAAACGCACCAGGATGCCTATTCGCACCAGACTGATCGCCACATAACCGGCAAAGACCAGGCCAAGGGGGAGTGTGATCCGGAGCATCGAGCCGGGTATGCTCACAAATACCAGCCAACAGGTCTGCGTATATACGAATACGATTAGCACGGACAGCGCAATGGTTCTCGACGCCAAGTCCGGTTCCACCTCGGAAAAGTAGTACAGCGACAACACATACACCGAATAAGCAACATAATTGTGCCAGTTCCGCGTGGTCTTGCCTGTAAAGCGAGCCGTTCCGATGTGCATTAGTACAGGAGTGAAAAGCAGCAGCGCATTGCCGAGCACTATGGCGATGAAGCCGGGAAGCATCCCACGTAACAATATCAGCCCAATGCCGGCCACATGCATCGCCATGGCGATCCACCAGAAGGCGAGTCCGTCGTATCTGTTTCCGTAACGTCGCCACAAAATGCTCATCGTCGCCAAATTGATGACGTTTATGGCGAGATTCAGGAAAATCAGTGTTTTGAAGTCAAGCATAATAAAAAGTAATGTCCGGACTACCCAAGCTTTCCGACCTATACCGGAAAAAGGCTTAAAACCGATCAACGACGGTCGGTTTGACATTATTTAGGATAGATGAACGTCTCCCGCAATGAATCGCCGTTTTTTATGCGCCGCGAACATTCTCTACCTGAACGATATTTATTTTTCTTAGTGTTTCCACCGCGCTCTTGCGATCCGTTATATCCTGGTAAACTATCTGACTAATAGGGCTATCACTTCAGTTTAACATGGAAGCTGAAAATTTCCCTCATCCGACATCACTTTTTTCAGACTATTCGAATTTCGTAACCTTCCACATAATACGCACTTTTTTCCGGCGTCATATCTGATGGTCTTTCATTTATAATTTTAAAACGGGTTTACCTCGTCGCCCTGACCCTAAATCCACCACCAAATCGCGGATAGGGCGCGTAAATCCTCGGCGAAACGCGA
>JADFXS010000134.1:0-527 GCA_015233515.1 Deltaproteobacteria bacterium
GAGCGACCGTCCTAAATCCAAAATATCGGCAATTTTCGGATCGGGTCGGGCCATACCCCAAAATTTAATAAAATAGAAAGTGTTCTCGTAAGTATGAGTCCCCTGGAGAGGTGAAAGGGTATAAATCGGCCCGGGAGTGAATTTAGCCTTGAATTCATAACCAGGACAAGGCTGAACGATCATATCCGGAGCTGAACCGGCTTGCCTGCCGGAATACAAATTTCGACCGAACAGCACTTTTTGAACGGCCGGTTCGGATTTTAACTCCGCCGCCACCTTACTCATCAATTCCCCGCTTTGAGCCGCGGATAACCGGCCACCCGGAAACCGGCCGGCTTGGTTGAAATATATCCGGGTAGGGTCTAAAGCCAAGGCCAGGGCCTCGGGGCCGACTTTGGATTGGTATCCTTTAGCCGCCAACCAACGGTTCAAATGAAACTCTTCCTTGACCGGAGCGAATCCATGATCCGATAACAAGATCAAAGCTGTTTCGCGTCCTCCGGCAACCAGATCGGCCGTCAAATCCA
>JADFXS010000134.1:543-2246 GCA_015233515.1 Deltaproteobacteria bacterium
GACCCGTCCGACGATCCGGCCGACTCTTTGAAAAAAATCGATAAAATAATCCGTTATTTTACCATGTTCCAGATACTCTCCATAGAAAAAATGAAGCAGGCGATCCGTATCCGTGACGACTAGGGTAAACAAGTCCCAAGGTTCGGGCCAGAAGCGCTCCAGGATTTTCCATCGTCCGGCCAGGGCCTGGTCCAGATCGGCCAGGAAAGCCGGACGATCCCGGTGGACCCTTTCGAAGTCCGCCTCGAGTTTGTAACCTGACTCCCGTAAAAAGTCTGCTACCGCGATCGGCCAGACCGCCCGCTGATATGAGAGCGCCACAAAACCGGAGACCATAATCCCGCTCAACGGCCGAGCCGGATAGGTCAAAGGCACGTTGAGGACTACGGATCGTCCGCCGCGCAGGTCCAACCAATCCCAAAGATATGGTTTGCGAACGTCGGCGGAAGAGTTGTATTTGACCTGGTAACTTGCTGGGGCAAATTCGGTGAAACCAAATATCCCGTGTTCTCCGGCCGGTTGTCCGGTGAAAAAAGTCGTCCAGGCCACCGGAGATATTTCCGGCCAGGTGCTGTTCATAGGCCCGGCGTATCCCTCCTGGACCAGAGACCATAACCGAGGCATGTAGCCGGCGGAGCCTAAATCCTGGATCAATGGCCAGCTGACGCCGTCCAGTCCAAGAACGATAACTTTTGGAAGAGGAGGTTGCATCAATCGGTTTAAGGAGTTGGTTTCTTACTCGTCATCATGGAGAGGCGAAAATAAGTCGTGGTCAAGGGTAACCGAAAATACGCGGGATAGAGCATTTAGTCCAAAACATTCCGGGAACAAGATTAAAAGCCGGAAGCCGATATACTCCGGTGGAGGAGTGGGGAATAGGCAATTGTCGGCCGCCGGCTGTTTTTTCACGAAAACGTCCCCAACCCCAGGGTTTGATCAAACATGGCAAAGGCCGCAGTTACGGC
This sequence comes from Deltaproteobacteria bacterium, assembly GCA_015233515.1. The sequence goes on from JADFXS010000134.1 coordinate 1,509, forward strand.
GGCGTTGGACGGATCTATCCGGGAAGTTGGTTGACCGGTCTGGTCCCACTGATAAATTACATCGTCTTCCGGGATTATTCCGGCCAAGTGAATGCCGGATTGTTCGATTTCCTTCATCAGTTCCGGAGCTACTTGGCCGCGGACCTGGTTCAGAACCAGAAATTTATGCCCAACCTGGATTTTAAGTTCATCCAATAAATCCCGGATCCGCAAGGCCGCGGTTAAGCCTCGGCGACTGGCGTCGGAGACGATGAACATGACATCGACTTTTTTCGTCGTCAGCCTGGACAGATGTTCCATACCGGCTTCGTTGTCGATAACCAGGTATGGGTAGTTGTTCAACAGTTTTTCCAGAACAGCCGATAGGACCGTATTAGCAGCGCAGTAGCAGCCCGGCCCTTCGGGACGGCCCATGACGATGAGGTCGTATCCGTCAGCCTCAACCAAGGCTTGATTGGTCCGCATTTCAATCAGCATGTCCTTGGTGATGCTGACTTGTCCGCCGGTACGTTTCATTTCTTCCCGGGCTTCGCTTAAAGTGGCTTCGAACTGGAGGCCGAGAACCTCATTCAAATTAGCATTGGAATCGGCATCCACGGCCAAAATGGGAGTCCGACCTTTATTCAATAAATATTTTATCGTTAAACCGGCCAAGGTGGTTTTGCCTGTTCCACCTTTACCGGCCATGCCTATAGTCACGCCCATAAATTAATCCTCGTTTACAAAAAAATATTTAAA
>JADFXS010000134.1:2276-7496 GCA_015233515.1 Deltaproteobacteria bacterium
TAGGCTCCGGCGGATTTCTCCTGATTCAGCAGCCATTCCTTCCAGTGATGTCCGCTGGAATAGCCGCCCAGTTTACCGGTTCCCTGCAAAACCCGGTGACAGGGAACAACAATGGGAATAGGATTAGCCCCGCACGCCTGCCCGACCGCGCGAGCAGCTTTGGGATAGCCGGCGACCCCGCTGATCTGACCATAACTCCTGGTTTCTCCGAAAGGAATTTCCAGCAACGCTTGCCAGACCCGCTGTTGAAAATCAGTCCCCCATAGGTCTAAGGGCAGATCGAATTTTTGCCGGTTCCCTTGAAAATATTCATCTAGCTGCACGAAAGAGTCGACAATCGACGGGACGATTTGGGCGTCGGGCTGCCATTGGCGAGCCCAGGTTGTCAGATTGGCCAGACTTTGCGGACCGAGACCCACATATACCAGTCCTTTTCTGGTTTCAGCCACCAAAACTTGTCCCAAGGGTACTTCGAAGACCATGTATTGAATATGCATGGAGCCTCCAGATTTATATTTCCAGTTTCCGGACGATTTAAAAATTTCCTTAAATTAATGATCGTAACGCCGGGCGCCGGTCTTAGTGTATGTTAATAACGTGAATAGTATAATAGACGCTTGCGGTCAAAACAATTATTAAAGCGGAGCCAACTAATTGCCGACTATTAATCCGACCGCGGTTTATTTCCATTACCGGCGGTCTTTCTGAAAAATTATGGAGGATTGAGCCGGACTGGAAGGACTAAACCTTTCGTCCTTGCCATGTATCCAGGTCTTCGAGTCGCCGCCGGATAAGTTCTATCGTCTGACTTTTTTGGAGGGTCCAGCCCGGCCCAATCAGTCCATGGGGATGGGGGTCGCCCGTGAGTCTGTGAATGACCATGTCCGGGGAAATGTTTTCCAAAAAAAGGACGGCTAAACGGGCGTATTCCTCTTGGCTGATATAATCGTATTCTCCTCTGGCGACCAAGTCGGCCATTCCAGTGCCTTTAGTGACGTATAACGAGTGAATTTTCACCCCATCAATCGGCAATTCCCGAAGAATCAGTGCGGTATGCAGAACATCGGCTTCGGTTTCATTTGGTAATCCGATGATCACATGAGCGATCACGGATAAATGACGTAATTTGGCCCGCTGAACCGCGGAAATAAAATCCGCGGTCGAATGGCCGCGATTTATAACCTGTAAGGTGAAGTCATTCGCGGATTGCAAGCCTATCTCCAGCCAAACATCCCGATGACTCTGGTAGGTGGCCAGCAAGTCAAGGGTTTCTTCAGAGAGACAATCCGGCCTGGTGCCGATAGCGAGAACCACGACCTCCGGGCCGATCAAAGCTTGATCCCACAGGGATTTAAGCCGGGAGGTTTCGGCGTAAGTATTGGTGTACGCCTGAAAATATGCGATATATTTTTGGTTATTTCTCTCGGATCGACTTCTGAAATTAAAGACCTGTTCGGCGATAGTCAACCCTAGTCGCGAGGCGCCGGTACCCGATCCTCTGGAGTCGCAATAAAGACATCCTCGGTCTGACAAGGTCCCATCGCGATTTGGACAGCCTAATCCGGCGTCCAAAGGCATTTTGACCACCCGCCCGCCAAAGCGGTCTCGCAGGTATTTACTTAGATTCCGATAACGCATTAATGGTGATTTAATTTTGAGGGAAGAGGCTTGGTCAATAAAGTGGGTCGAGACACCGGAAGCGTCTTATATCATTAGTTAGAGGCATGTTTCCGTTGGTAGAAGCCGTGGGGCGCATGTCTATCGAGTTGAAACTCTCCGTGGCAAGCCACAGGGAACGCATTCGGCGCGCATGTTCAGGTTATAGTGAAGAAAACAAACGAATCGGTGATATCGTTTAGTTTAAGGTGGCCAATTTTTCCTTGGCGGTAGCCGCCGCCTTGCTGTTGGGATATTGGCGCTGGATCTTCTGGAGTAATAGTTTACCGCTGGGTTTGTCGCCGATGTTAATAAAGGCGAAAGCCTGCCTTAATAAAGCATTAGGGACCTGGTCGCTTTGAGCGTAATCCTTTACGACCTTTTGGTACTCTAAAATGGATTCTTCGTATTTTTGCTGTTGATAAAGGCATTCACCGGCGCTGAAAAGTGCGACCGGAGTTAATTTGGATTTGGGATACTTGGCGGCGAAACCGCGAAACTTCTCTAAAGCCTGGGGGTAGGATTTATTCTTTAGTAGATCCTTGGCGGCATTGAAATCCATCTCTTCGGGATTAGCATCGGGGGCCGAAGGCTTTTCGTCATCGCCGGGTTTTACTTCTATTTTGGGTTCGGGCTTTTCCGTTTTGCCGGCCTCTTCCACGACATTAGGGCCTAGAGGCGGAAGATGCATTTTGGTTTCCAGGCGATCCAGCCTGGCGCCGAAGTATTCCAGTTGATTGCGCAAGGACATGCGTTCGCCCTTGGGTAAGCCGGAACGCATTTCCGATTGATCGATGGCATCCACCAGTCGCTGCATCTCGGTGTGGAGTCGATCCATTTCCAGACGTAATTCTGGGACGCTTTCGCGGGTTTGTCCGAGGAGGCGTTCCATTTCCATCTTTCTCAACTGGCTTTCGTCCCGCATATCGCGGACTTCTTGTTGCAGATTGTTGACCTTGAGTGTTTGGCGTTTAAACTCATCATCGGCGACACAGCCGGTTGCCAACAACACGATACAGGTCAGGACGCATAGCGAAGAGCGAGAGAAGATGGTGATCATAGGCAGAACTATCTTGAGGTAGATTAAGTTTCGGGAGGCTGAATATCAGCCTCCCGAGATTGGACTCAAGTCTTTGGTAGCCGCTTATTCAGCGGTAACTGCAAACTGAGCGCGGCGGTTTTTGGACCAGGCCGCTTCGTTGTGACCGGGATCGACAGGGCGTTCAAAACCATAGGACACGGCGGTCATACGGCTGCCGGGGATGCCGAGGGATTCCACGTAATTTTTCGCGGAATGAGCACGGCGATCACCTAAAGCCATATTATACGCGTTCGTGCCCCGCTCGTCGCAGTGACCCTGAACTTCAGCGGCTACCCGAGCGTTGGCGGCCAAAAAGTCTGCCTTAAAGCGCAGTTTGGCTTCTTGATCCTTGCGGATGTTGTATCGGTCGAAGTCGAAATAAATGTGTTCGTTCTGGAAAACATCCTTGGCTTGGGTGTATTGAGCCAGAGCCGCGCGACGCCGCTCTTCCTCTTCCTTAGCCAAACGTTCTTTCTCCAAGCGAGCCTTTTCTTCGTCGGACAAGCCAGTGTCCTTTTTTACATCCTTGCTGCACGCAGTGAAAGTAACGGCAAAGATAGGCAAGATTAAGAGAGCTACCAACAGGAAAATCAATCCGTTCCGTTTCATTCGAAAGACCTCTAGCTAATAAAATTCCTCGTTCATACGAACTAGACTGCACTAAGATCCCGGCGGGTCTTCAACTAATAACCTTCGCCGTGACCACGCAAAACAGAACGTATAAAACCATAGGAGACGGCTGAAATTCGCCTACCGGCCAAGCAGCGGGGTTCCAGGAAAGTCTTCGCGGAATGCGCGCGACGATCACCTAAAGCCATGTTGTAAGCGTTGGTGCCTCTTTCATCGCAATGACCCTGAACTTCGGCCGCCACCTTGGCATTAGCGGTCAAAAAGTCAGCCTTGAAGCGCAGCTTGGCTTCCTGATCCTTGCGGATGTTGTACCGATCAAAGTCAAAATAGACATGATCATTCTGGAAAACATCCTTGGCCTGATTGTACTGAGCCAGAGCCGCTTCGCGAGCCGCTTTTTCAGCCGCGGCCTTAGCCGCCGCTTCAGCCGCTGCTTTGGCCGCTGCGTCATCGTCAACCTTGACTTTTTTCTCGGCGCAAGCGGTAAAGGAGATGGCAAAGACAGGCAGTATCAGCAGAGCCACCAACAAGAAAATCAATCCGTTCCGTTTCATTCCAAAGACCTCCTTTGTTGTTTTATCCCATTCCCAAATAACTACCCTGCTCTAATATTCACAGGGGGTTTCAATTTATAACCTTCGCCGGCAAAACGCAAGATAAAATGTATCCGGTTTTTGAGCCAAGGTTAAATTCTCAACACCCTAATTATCCGACTTCGCCGGGCTCCAGAACGGGTCCCTTTGCTCACCCGGATAATCGGGTATCAAAAGTTGCTGACGGTCACCATTGGCCGTCATTACATATAACTGGGATTTTCCGGATCTACTGGACGAAAAAACGACCATACGGCCGTCCGGCGACCAGCTGGGCCGGCTGTCGTAACTTCCCGAAGATAATTTTTGTAAATCCGTTCCATCGGGGTTGATGGAGCAAATCTCGGTTTCGTTGCAACAGAAAATGATTCTATCTCCGCGCGGCGACCAGCTCGGGTCCATGTTTCGGCCGCCGGACATGGTCACCCGCTTGGCTTCTCCACCTTTGACCGAGGCCAAGTAAATCTGAGCCGAGCCGGATCGATCGGAAACAAAAGCCATCTGGGATCCATCCGGGGAAAAAGCCGGGGAGATATTGATACCCGGATAGTTGGTCACCTGAACCGGTTTGGCTCCCGGACCGGGGAACATGAAAATGTTGGTGTCATACTTACCGCTGATGGCCGCGTAAAGGGCGCCGTTCGGGGCAAACGCCGGGCTGAGGTGCAAAGGACCGGCGGAAATGACTTGACCGCCGACCCGCAGTTCCCAAGACTTCCCGTTACGGTGGATATAGGCGATGCTGCCGCTGGGGGATATGGCCGGCATTTGGCTGGGACCCGAGCCGCCTCCGGCGACCGGAACCACTTCATCGCTGCCGAACTCGACCATCATGATGGCTTTGCCGACCGGTCCACCGGTCACGAATATTATTTGAGTCCCGAAGTTACCCGCTTCGCCGGTCAAAAGCTTGAGGATTTCGTTGGTAAAACGGGTGATAATTTTTCGGCCGTCATTACGGCCGCCGGTATAACGCTTACCTAAAAGCATCTTTCCGTCAAAAACATCAAACAGTCTCAACTCCATAACCAGTTGGTCACCGCTGAGACTAAATCCGCCCTTGACCAGCAATTCGCTACCGACCGCCTTCCATTCCTTGAAATCAGGGCTGCCGGATTGGGCATCGGCTCCCAGAAAAGTTCGCTTATCCAAGTTGATGAACATACCGGTCATGTCCAGGTTGTCACCCAGCCGCTTGGATAATCCGCCGGATATGTCCGGAGCGGCTCCTCCCCCGGTCGGGACAAAATCCGGAATAGC
>JADFXS010000135.1 GCA_015233515.1 Deltaproteobacteria bacterium
CGGAAGCGGATGCCCTATCCAGGGACTTGAGGACGGCAAACTTATTTGGCCACATCTCCTTTTCGGAAACGGCCAGCTTTTTGTCCTGGAAAAAATGTGTTCATCTCTTCGGAATTCAGATACAGCTCCGTCTGGCCGGAATAAAGTCGACTAAAATCGACCCGGTCATTGATCAGGTCCTGAGCCTTGACCCCGAGGACATCGGCCTTGATTCTTAAATTGAGATCCTTGGAAATGAGAAAAACCTGGCGGTCGTTATTTTGCTGGGAAAGATTCAAGGCCACGGCCAAGATTCGATTGTCCGGTTTGGTTTTGTCCAGGACATCCATGAATTCAGGCATGTTCTTCCATTTATTCTGGTTGACTTCCACCCGGATCGAACCGCCTTGGGGCGTTGGCGCCCCTTGGGACAGATCCCCTTCGTCCCGAAGCTGATCCAAAATCCTGGAAACTTCGCGGGCGTTACGGCCGATTTCGTCTTGCCGCTTTTTATGATTGTCGATTTCCTCGATTACGGCCAAGGGAATGACCACCTGGTTATCCTCAAAGACGAAGGGGGCTTGAGGGGTGTGCAGAAGAGTGCTGGTGGCCAGAACATAGATTTTTTTCATCAACAGAAACTCCAGTAATGGTTTTGCGCTTGACCGGCTCCGACAAGGCTGGAGCGCTTCATAGACCGCCACCGGATTGGCCGGCGGCGAAAATCTTAAACAGAAGTTCCAGATTACTCTAGGCTAAGCCAGTTCTTTTTTTTCTATTGCCTCGTCGCCGGATAGAATAGTTTGGTCTGGAATTGCGGAACCAATCGACTCTTCTTCAGGTACGGTTTCCAGTTCTTTCATTTCGTCGCTGTCAGATAAGGCAGTTTGGTCCGGGATAGCGGAGCTGATCGGCTTTTCTTCAGTTACGATTTCCTGCCGCCAAGTCAATTCCAAGGTGAACTTATTTTTGTCCTTTTTGCCTTCCGCTTCAACTTCGACCTTAATCGGGTCAATGGGGTAAAGGACTACGCTTTCATCAGTTTTTTGAACCTGAATGGTCCCGGTTTTAAGATTGGCAATCAGTTCTTCCAGATAGGTCACCAATTGCCCTTGATTCATAATCGCCTTCAGTTTCACTTCCTGTTTACCCATGCCATCCTCCTAGAGCTCTTCTGTGGAACTAGCCGCTATCGGCTTCGAACCCTCGGGACTTATATCCAGTCCAGCCCTTTCTTCACTGGCGATTGATCCGGACAGCCACTCAAGTTCCAGACTGAGTTTGCTCTTATCCTTTTTTCGCTCCGCTTCGATTTCCATCTTGATCTGATCCGCAAGGCTAAGGGTCACACTGTCATCGCCCTTTTTCACGGAGATAGAGCCCGCTTTAACACAGGCAACTATATCTTCCAGATAAGCCGCCAGTTGGCCCCGATTCATGCTAGATTTGAATTTTACTTCCTTTTTTCCCATATCTTCCTCCTAATGGAAGCGCGTTGCTTCGGCATAGATGTATTTTGGTCACTGACCTGTTTCACCGCCCGCCTAAATGGCCGGCACAAAAAGCTCCAGACAAAATTATTCTTTCTTGGCCTCCCTTCTTCCCATCCCGGGCTCACACCAGGGATAAAAGCGCGTTGGCCAGTAATTCCGGGTCAAGATAGGGGCGGCTTTCATTTGTAACCAGTTCCGTATCGACAACAGTCAGTCCGAGATCTTCCATGGCTTTTATCTCTAGCCCTCCAGGATAAAACGCATTTTTCGAATCAATCAGCACCATGTTCAACAGTCGGTCAAGGCCCGGCTCGGGAGACAGGTCTTTTGTCAAATATTTTATTAAGACACCAATCTGGTGATTTACTGATTGATCGAAACTTTCATGGTCATGGCCGGTGTTGGGAATGAAGACTTTCGGGCAATCAGCCGAAGCCACGGCTTCGGACACGCCCAGAGGCAGGAGATTGGCTATCAAACTGGAATAAAAACTGCCCATCGGATAACAAATCAGCTCCGCCTTTCGGATAAGACTGGTAGTCTTGTCGCGTATCCGAGGACGTTTCGGGCGCGGCGAAGATTTTTTTTCCGACAAATAAACCCTGGCTATGGGGGAGTCGATCGGAGGAACCTCGCGGCCGGTCATCAAATGCTGCCCCACCAATACTCGGCCGTCTTCAAGCTCCGCCACTAAATCCAAATTTTCATTAATAATGGGCCTCACCACTCCCCGGACTTCGGCCAGCTTGGAAAAAAGATAGACTACCGGGTCCAAATGCCTTTCATGGTTTAAAAATCCGCCGGCCAAGACCAGATTGCCGATGCTGGCTCCCCGTAAATCAAAATCCGACGGCTTTTTCTTCATAAAAAAATTGAGATGAGTCCGGATAATTTTACGCATGGGGTCGGATATGTCGGCAATCAAGGGATCATGGCCCGAAACCATCATTTTCAGTCTTGTATCCAGATGAGCGTGGTCCGCCTCCTTGGGAAGACGATAGGAGAAAAGACGGGCAATATCCGGGTTGCCTTTAATCGATTGGTCGGCCAGGGCCATGAGACGGTTACGCAGGTCGCCCACCGCTGGCATGTTGAACGCCTGTCGCAGCTTAGCCGAGGAACCTCCGGAATCGAACGTGGTAATAAGATGGATTGAATTATGAGTAAACCGGATCAACTGCCGGCTGAGAGGATTAATAGCGCTTCCCCCGGAAAAAAAGAGGATTTCCGGACCCAGTTCGGGGACCCTGGTCAACCTGGCCAGAAGGACTCGATTCGGCACGATAACCGTCCGAATAGTCCTGAGACGCAACGGCGGCATTATTATTTATTGATACTGGTCAGTTGTTCTTGGCAGAGCCGCGCGGCCAGAGCAAAATCCGTTCCGCCGGACAGCTCGAAAACTTGAACAGATTCGAGCAGATCCAGATAGTTGTTTTCCGTCAAGTTGGAATGATTTCCGTTAGCAGGCATATAAAACAAGCCGGGATCTTTTTTTATGGCCCGGAGCAAATCGGGACGAACCCGCAAGTCAACCGGTTCGATATCCATCGGGCCGCCATCGAGCCGCCAGTTGAGTATACCCAAATGCGTCAAAGGGGACTCCAATCTAAAGCGATTGGTTCCAAAACAACGGTTGATATCCACGTCGTATTTATGTTCCAGCACCCAGGTTTGAGCCGGAGTAAGGCCTTGAAACATGCTTACCTCCTCCTCGGGAATGACTGAAACCAGGTTAGGATTGTTCAGAGCGGTCCCAGGATTAATGCGCGGCAACTTGGGCACGCCTTTCATGATAAGACGTTCATTTACTTTTCGTAAAAGAAGTCGGTCATTACTTATAAAATCAAACCCGAGGCTCAGCAGATGAAGAGCCAGCGTCGATTTGCCCATACCGGAAAAGCCGGCCACGGCCAGACCATGATCGCCTCGACCAACGGCGGCGGCGTGGGCCAACAAGGCGCCGTTTTCCAATTCCCAGTGAATCAGGCGGTTATTGATAAAGTTTACGACTTGATTGTCATTGGCCAGGCAAGGCCCCACCGCCAGATTAATCCCGGACCCGAATAAAAAAACCATGCCGGTCAGGATTTTTCGGACTATCCGGCCTTGGTCGATATCTAGAAATTCTTCCTTGATTTTATCTTTGCCGGGGTCTGGCGCTTTGACTTTAAACTTTTCCTTGAAAATGGGAGGCGCCTTCTCGATGGCCATTACTTTAAAATCGCTCTCAGCCATGAGCTCGTTGTCGGCATCGAGCATGAAGCCATCGAAATACCTGGCCAGACGATCCAAAAGAAGAGTAGAGTTGGAAAAAAGGGTGACTACTAATCCGTTGAAATTGAATTTTATAGATTCCAGCGCCGGATAGCCGGCCAGGATATCAGCGGATATCTTATTTATATTCATATCGTGATCCTGTTTTTTAAATATTGTCGATGATATATCGAGCGAAATGTTCAGCGGCATCCAGTCCGCATCCTTCTTTCAGCCCCCGGAAGCCGCCAAAAGCGGAGACCTCAAAGATGACCGGTCCCTGAGCGGTTTCGGCGACATCCACACTGGTAAAATCCAGACCAAAAAGGTTTTGAGCCCTTTGGGCCAGATCGATCATTTCCCGGTTAGGTTGGTAACAACTGTAAACTCCGCCCGAGGAAGTCGAAGTGTTCCAGGAGCCGGCTCGACCAACTCGGGCGTAGGCCGCCAAGTATTCCCCGCCCAAGAAGGCTAATCCGAAATCACGCCCCCCCAGGTCCAGATATTTTTGGATATAAAAAAGGTTATTTCCGGCCGCCTGATAATCCAGAAGTGCGTCTTTTACTCCCGGACCGTCTTCCAGGACCATCATGCCCTTGGCTTTGGAAGAAAAAAGAGGCTTCAGGACAGCTCGGCCAAAAGAGGCTACCGCCTTGGCCGCCGCCTGAAAGTCTTCCGTAATGATAGTCGGGGGTAGCGGAAAGCCTGCTTCAGCTAAAATAAGAGTGCAACTGAGTCTGTTGATGACCCGGGAAATGTTTTGGGGTCGAGAAAAAATCTTTACGCCTTTATTGGCGAGGTGAGCCAGCAGATCGAGGCGATCCAGCAAGTGGGGAGCGTAAGTAGGACCTAATTTCTTTATGACCAGGCCGTCTAAATCCGCCAGGTCCAGGCCGTTGCAGCTGAAAGTTCCACGAGTAAGGTCGCAAAAAAATTGACTTGGATCGATCAGGCAGCGAAATCCGGTCAAGGCCGCCAAAGCGTCGGCAAGTTTTTCCGAAGAATATCCACCCGGCACACCAACAACGCCTATTTTTATCGGGCGCGGCGGACGGTCTTCTTTGAGCGGTATAATTATTTTTTCCTTTTCTCCGAGCATTTGTTCTCCTGCTTTAGTAAATCAACGCCTCAAACGGAACCGCGAATTCCTCCCATGGGCGGCCATGATGTTCAACCAGCCTTTCCAGCAAAAAAGAGGAAAGAAGATACATTTTTTTGGCGAATTTTTGATTTAGGGTGAATCTGGTTGAAGTGAAAAAAGAACGTCCCAATCCGAGGGCCAATCTGGCCTCAAAAGTGGAATCACCGTGAGTTTTGGCGAAACTTTTTGCGAATTCAAAAAAATGCACAATCGTATGGTTTAATGTCCCACGAATTAAGGGTTCAAAAACCGGCAGCCGATATATTGAAACTAAAAATACGGAGATATCTTGGACATAATCGGCGTAGTCCGAACGGTGCAGATCAATGAAATGTATCCTTCGAAAGTTGGCATCATAAATTATGTTGTTCACATTGAAATCGCCATGGATGAAGACAGAGAAAGGTGCAATCAGTTCCTGTTGCAGATTACTTACGGTATTGAGCAGATCTTCAAAGGAAGGTATGTTCAGTAAACCGATCTGCCGAGGTGAAGATAGAAAATCGGGATGAACCGTAAAGATCGATTGCTGACGGTCGGAAATCTGCCGGACGAAATCGGCTTGAACCGGCTTAGCGATCAAATTGGCATGCCAGACCTGTTCAAGGGTGTCCTCAAGTATGAAAAGAGCGTCCCGAATAACCGTTGTTTCAGTGTTTAGAAGAATATCCTCAAAAGTATACCCGGGGAGAAACTCTAAAAGAATGGAACCTTCATTGTTTTGAACCTCGACAAAACCATGAATCCTGGGTGGGAGGCCGGGCCGAATTTTGTCCCATTTTTCTATGTTTTCTTTTTCTTTTCTGAGTTTTTTTATGCTGCCGTGCTTGAACAAGACCGGTTGCGCGGAAGGAGTGATGGCCTTTTCGTTAACTATTCCGATACGACAACCGGATCTGTTTCCCCAAATGGAATCAACTTGGACCTTGCTTAGAGGTATTTCCAATCCGGAAGTGCTCAGGCTTTCCCTTAAGGCGTTGAATTGATGGATTTTCAAGTTTTCGCCGGTCAAGGCAAAAACTATCGCTTCGCCGATGTTAAGGAGCGAGTCGCCCATGCGTTCGAGATAATGCAGAATAAGCAGGGTGGTAATGAGGTTGCCAGTCGGGCCGTCGTTTTGCAGGCCATCAAGGATACGCTTGAAGTTATCGCCATATAGTTCATCAAGGTTGAACTCACACTGACAAATTTTAAAAGCCAGCCCAATTTCCCGCTGATCCAAGGCCGGCCTGATGTGTTCGAGTCCGGAATGAACTTCTTGAAAAAACGGTTCATAGTCGAATCCGCGGATAAAGGCGATATCGGAGAGGTGACTGGCTTGCCTGAGCATGTTCACGGAAAAGTCGGCGATTCTTTCCAGGTTGCCGGTTATCGTGATGACCGCCCGGAGAAAGTCGATTAAAAGTTTATCGTCCGGCCGTAAAGAAGTCAGGTGTGCGTAAACCTTTTCCTGAATAAGCCCTTTGAGAGTATCTATGTAGTTATCCCGCGAGGTTACTTTTTCCGCGAGATCATGACTAGGTGAGTTGAAAAACTGTCTGGCCTGATCAACTTGGACCGTAACATCATGGACCATGAAGCGCAGGTTGTCAGTGATGTCGTTCAGGTTAGAGGACATAAGATCCGAATCCTTGATCATTTTTCAATCGCTTGTATATTGAGATCGTTGCCTGGCGATTTGATTTTAATGGTGTTCTCGGACCAGCAGATTTTAAGGTTAAGTTTGAAGTTACCATCTTTCTTTTTTGCTTTGATCTCGAACTGGATCAAGCTATCCGGGTGGACCAAAAGGCTATTACCATCGGTGGCGAAAAGTAGAGTCCCTTTTTCAAAACCCTCGCTCAATGAATTCAAGAATTTCATAATTGATTTCGGGTTTTCCATTGATTCGTGTTTAAAGGATTCAGTGGGTGATCCCATGAAGGTCTCCTTGATTTCCGATTGATTTGCCGGGAGTTAACAACTTGATGTTTGGAGCTGTTTCGATATCGTTAAAGCTCCTCATAGCTCGCTGAGGGCAATCTTCGACAGTTAAAAAATCCAAGCGTTTTATTTTTTGTTGATTGTTAACCCCGAAGCAAGCCGCGGAGTTAACCTTCGCCAGTATGTTCATATCTTTTCATCATGGCTCTTTAGTGTTGCCAAAATTTGATCTATTATAGGCAGGCTTAAATGACAATCAGGTTACATTTAACTGAAAAAATGATTACGTTGGATTTGAAATTTATTTCTAAATAACTTTTTGCTCAATAGATTTCCATAACCTCTAAATTGATTTTAAAAAATCAACTCCGCCGGTGTAAGGCATGAAATTTGTACAGTGCCGTTTTAGTCGAAATTATAGATCGTTGAGAGAGGATTTATCAAAATGTATGAAGAACATTTATAGCAAAGAAAATAATGAAAAAGGTAGTGTTATTAATTGAAGCTAAGGCGGCGAGCGGAGGAAAATTTTCGACATGTAAGGAATGAAACCTTTTGTATTTGCTCGCTGACCCGCGGCAAGCCGCGGGGCTGGAGTTTGGACATTTGAGTATGTAGAATATGATTTTGCTTGACATACCTACATAAAATATTTATTATCCCGGATATGAGCCAAGG
>JADFXS010000136.1 GCA_015233515.1 Deltaproteobacteria bacterium
TTTGCGTATCTTGCGGACTTCGATATTGAGCCCGACCAGGAGTCGGACCAGAAGGACGGTTTTGTACTCACCTCATAGGACTTGGATAAATCCATCGGAGGACGGATGCGGATAACTTGCCTTGGAGCGGCCCGGACAGTCACCGGCGCCGCTTTCATGATCGACACGGACCGGAAATCAACCTTTCTGGTGGACTGCGGCATGCATCAGGGCGGCCGACAGACCGAACAGCGCAACTGGTCAATGGGGCTCTATCGAATCCCGGACCTGGACGGTATTTTCATTACCCATGCGCACATCGACCATTCCGGTCTGGTACCGCGTTTGGTCCGCCAGGGCTATCGCGGCCCGATTTACGTCACGCAAGCTACAGCCGAACTTCTGGAGATATTGTGGTTGGATGCGGCTCACATTCAGGAAATGGAAGCCGAATGGCAAACTCGCAAGAACAAGCGACGAGGCAAGCGAACGGCGGAACCTTTATACGAAACCAGCGACGCGGAAAAAGCGGCCCGGCTCCTCAAGCCCATAGCCCTGGATAAAACCGAGGAACTGCTTCCCGGAGTGACCGTCAGATTCGTATCCGCCGGTCATATCCTGGGCGCCGCCAGTTTACACTTGACCGTGGAAGAACCACAAAACCGGACCTGTCTCGGCTTTTCCGGTGACATCGGCCGGCCCGATCAACTGATCCTGCCTAATCCGGAGCAGTTACCGACGCTGGATTATGTCTTCATGGAGACCACATACGGCGGACGGCGGCATAAGTCCCTGGAAGACAGCCAGGCCGAATTGCTCCAGGTTATCCAGCAGGCTTACCGGGAACAGGGCAAGGTTATCATTCCGGCCTTTGCCGTGGAGCGAACCCAGGAAATCATCTATTGCCTGGCCCGGGCCTACGAACAAGGAGAACTGCCCGCGGACATGCCGGTGTATCTGGATTCGCCTTTAGCGATCAAAGCCACGGAAATTTTCCGCCGGCACCCGGAGTTAATGGATGAAGAGGCTCAGAATCTGCTCAACCAAGGGCAGACGCCGATCAATCTGCCCACCCTGATCGCTACGCCCACCACCGCGGACAGCCAGCGCATCAATGACGTTGCCGGACCGGCCATCATTATTTCCGGCAGCGGCATGGCCAATGCGGGACGGATCAAGCACCATCTGAAACACAACCTATGGCGCTCCAATTGCCATGTGGTCATCGTAGGCTTTCAAGCGGAAGGCACTCCGGGGCGTAGCCTGGTGGATGGCGCCAGGAAGATAAACCTGTTGGGCGAGGAAGTGATCATCAAAGCCAAGATCCACACTATAGGCGGGTTTTCCGCTCACGCCGATCAGGAGGAACTCCTGACCTGGTTAGCCCCGTTAGTCCATCCTGGCTTATCGGTCTTTCTTATTCACGGCGAAGAAAGCGCCTCCCTGGCTTTTCGCCAAGTCGCGGAAAGTCGCTTTCCGGAGGTCCATTTCCATGTGCCCTATTGGAAAGAGACCTTTACGATCACCACCCCTCGTCCGGCCGGCGAAACCGCGCCGTCGGCGCCGGTCATAGCTCCGGCGGACCTAACCCCGTGGATCGACAGTATCAGCCGGCGGCTGACCGGACTCTCCAGCCGCCTCACCGCGACTCAAGCAATCGGCGTGGACCGGTCCGCCTTGGAAGCGGCTTTGGAGCAAGTGGAAAAAATCATCAAAGTTTAAAACTTTTAAATGGCTGACAGGAGGATTCATGCTCAAATCCCTTTACTGGCCTGATGAATATTTAAAAAAGTTGCGGACGCCGGCGGAAGCCATCCGCTTGTTACGTCCAGGTCAGCGAATCTTTATAGGGACTTCCTGCGGTGAGCCTCAATGCCTGGTCCGTGAACTGGCGACCCAAGCCAGTTGTTTCGCCGATCTGGAAATCGTCCGACTCCTCAGTCTGGAAACCATGCCCTTGTCCATGATGGCCACGGAAACCGATTGCCAAAACATGTATGTCCGGTCTTTTTATTTAGGATCGGCCAAGACCAAGGGATTATCTCAAAACAAGCGATTCATCACCCCCATCATTCTGTCCATGATTCCCCGTTTGTTCAAATCCCGTCGTCTTCCGATCCACGTGGCTCTGATTCAGGTTTCCCCGCCGGATGATTTCGGTTGGATGAGCTACGGAATTTCCGTGGATGTGGTCATGGCCGCGGTTCAATCGGCCGACATGGTCATCGCCCAAGTCAATCCCAATATGCCCAGGGTCTTGGGCCGCTCCTTTGTCCACGTCAACGATGTAAATTACATCGTGGAATACGAGGAAGAGCTGTTGACCGTGGGACCACCGCCGCAATCCGAGATTGCCAACCAGATCGGCCAGCAACTGGTCAAACTCATAGATGACGGTTCTACCCTGCAGGTCAGTTTGGGAGCCACTCATCGAGCCCTGATGCACGCTTTATCCGAAAAGAACGATCTGGGCGTCCATACCCAGTTCATTACCGATGGGATCATGAACCTGATTTCCCGCGGGGTGATCAACAATCGCAAAAAAACCGTCAACGACGGCAAAACCGTGGCCAGCACCGCCATCGGCAGCGCAAACTTATACGAATTTTTAAACGATAACCCCGGCATCGCCTTTTATCCTTCCGACTATGTCAACGATCCGATGGTCATCGCTCAGCACGAAAAGATGGTGAGCATCAATGTGGTCATGGCCATGGACCTGACCGGCCAGGCCGCGGCGGATGCCTTACCTTACAACCATTATTCCGGAGTGACCGGGATCATGGATTTTGTGCGCGGCGCCCGTCAATCCCAAGGCGGGAAATCCATCCTCATGCTGCACTCCGTCACCTCGGACGGCAAATCCAGCCGGATCGTGCCCATGCTGGATAACATGGCCGTGGTCGTGCCGCGGGGCGACGTCCACTACGTGGCCACTGAATACGGCGTAGTCAATCTTTTCGGCAAAACCCTGGAAGAACGGGTTATGGCCTTGATCAGTATCGCTCATCCGGATTTCCGGGAATCCTTGTTTGAAAGAGCCCGGCAGATGGGTCTGGTGGGCGCGACCCGGACCTTGGACGATTCCATTTACGGAGTTTATCCTTTACGCCTGGAATCCTTCCGGGAAATCAAGGGACAACAAGTGATGTTTCGCCCGGCCCGGCCCGTGGACGGACGCCTGCTTCAAGAACACTTTTATACCCTGGACCCCGGGGACGTAGTTAAACGCTTCATGCAGGACCGCCGCATTTTCGGCCGAAACGACGTGGCCGGCATGTACCAGGTGGATTATGTAAAGAACCTGACTATCGTGGCCGTGATCGGGGAAATAGGTTTCGAGAGAATCATCGCCGTCGGTGGTTATTACCTGGACCCGGCCACCAACATGGCCGAAATAGCCTATTCCGTTTCCAAGGATTGGCAAAAGTGCGGATTGAGCGCCATTATCCAGGAAAAATTGGCATCCGCGGCCAGGGACAACGGGGTCCGAGGCTTTGCGGCCTATACCACGCCTCAGAATCAGGGCATGATTCGGCTGTTCAATAAGCTGCCCTACAAAATCCGCAGCACTTTCGACGGCGACCTCATTAGTCTCACCGCCAGGTTCGACGAACCAAAATGAAGTGACGGTGAGAACCGAATTCGGAAACCGCGGGATAGCCGGTCTAGGTAGTCAGCCGGGCCGCAAGCCCTAGCGGATGGTTCCCGGTTAGGCCTGAAGCCTGGATCGGCTAACGTGACAACGCTCCTTTAACCAAGCCTTTCCCTTTCGTGAGTACGAGGCAGGAGGAATCGGATGCTGGGTTCCGGCTTTCATCATTGGAGAATCCGCAAAAAGATATTGGCCACCCTCTCCATCGTGGTCGTGTTATCCACGGGCAGCGTCGGCGGTTTCTTGACTTACCAGGTTCTGGAACAGTCCAAGGCCGATCTACAGACCGCGAAAAAATACATGTTGGCCGAAGCGAAAAAAAATATCGAATCCGTCGTCGATATGGCGTACCTGGTTCTGGAAGAAGCCCAGATCAAGTCCGGGACGACCAAAGGCATTTCCGAACAATATGGGCCTTATCTAAAAATAATGATGGACGTGCCCATCGGCCTGGCCGAGAAGGAATTCATGGGAATTCACTCGGAATTGGCCCAAAGTGATCTGGTGAAGTCACAGCTTTATGCCGAAGCCTCGGCTTATGCCCTCAAAAATATCAAATCCATCAGGTTCGGCGATCAAGGCTGTTTCTGGGTGCTAGACACCAGTTTGAAAATGGTGGCTCATCCACTGAAACCGGAGCTGGACGGAACCGACGTCTCGCGATTATCGCTCAACGGCCGGGCAGTGACCGCGGAAGGCTCCTCATCGCTTTTATTTCCGGAGATTAAACGGATGGCCGAAGCCTCCCCCGAAGGAGGAATCGTCATTTATCAATGGCCCGATCTCAAAAATCCCGGTCGGTGGGTGCGCAAAGGCGCCCTGGTCCGGCAATTCGAACCGGCCAAATGGATTATCGGCGCTGAATTCAATGTGGAGTTTATCGAAAACTTGGCGCGCAAGTCCGCGGCGGCCATAATAAACCGAATGCAAAACAACCGTGGTGATTATATTTTCATTATAGATACCGATTACATCTTCCAAGCCCACGCCGATCAACGCCTCATGGGACAAAAAATGGACCAGTTGCGCGACTCTTCCGGTCGGTATGTTTTGAAGGAAATGATGGCCGCGGTTACCAAGGATGGCCGGAGTTTTATGGAATATCTATGGCCCAAACCCGGTGGAGGAGGTCAGGCGGAGCCTAAACTGACTTATGCCCGGCTGTTCAAGCCCTGGAATTGGATTATCGGCACGGGGATTTTCCTGGACGAGTTCAACCGGCGACTCGTGCAACGGGATCTGGAAATAAAAGAGACCATGATGAATCAAACTATCTGGGCATTGGCGATCACGGTCGCCATCATGCTCGTGTTTTTAATCCTGGTCTGGTTCCGATCCGGCAAGTATCTTGAACGTCCCATTCAACAGACCGTCGCCCGCCTGGAAGATATCGCCCAGGGCAAGGGAGACTTGACCAAGCGTCTCGAAGTTTATACCAGTGACGAAGTCGGGCAATTGGCTCAATGGTTCAATCTGTTCATGGACCGCATCCATGATCTTATCCGGCGGGTGGCCGCGGAGGTCAACAATCTGCAAGGAGCCTCAACGGACCTAGCCGCTGTGTCCACGGACATGGCCGTTCAAACCAAGGAACTGGGCTCGAACGCCGAACACGCGGCCACGGCGGTGGCGCAAGCTTCACGAAACATCGACCATATGGCGGCGGCGGCCGAGCAGGTCAGCACCCAGGTCGCCGCGCTGGCGGAAACTTCGGATCACGCCTCCCGTAACATGAAAGCGGTGGGATTAGCTTCGGAAAACACTTCAAAAAATCTTCGCACCGTGGCTGTTTCGGCGGAAATGATGTCCCATTCGGTCCAGACCGTGGCCACTTCCGTGGAAGAGATGTATGCTTCGCTGAACGAAGTGGCCAAAAACGCCGGCCGTGGAGCCGGAATGACCCGATCAGCCTCGGTTCAAGCCGAACAAACTTCAAACATCGTCAATTCCCTGGGCGCTTCGGCCAAGGAAATATGGAACGTCGTGGACATGATTCGCGGTATCGCCGCCCAGACCAATCTTCTGGCTTTGAACGCGACCATTGAAGCGGCCAGCGCGGGTGAAGCCGGCAAGGGTTTTGCGGTCGTCGCCACCGAAGTCAAGGAACTTGCCAAGCAAACCGCGCGGGCCACGGAGGAAATCCGAGAAAAAGTGGAGGGGATTCAAAACAATACCCAAGGCGCGGTCAACGCCATCCAGAATATTTTAAATTTTATAACCGAAATCAATGACATCATGAATGCCATCGCTTCGGCGGTGGAGGAACAAACCACCACCACCAACGAAATCTCCAAGAGTATCGCTCAGGCCGCGGCTTCCGCCAATACCGTGTCGGAGAATGTGGCCGGCGGAGCCAAGGAATCCGAAAGCGCCGCGGCCGGAGTGCAGGATGCCGTCAGCGCCGGACTCGACATCTCCAAAAAACTGGAGGAAATGGCCTGGGCCGCCCGGGAAATCGCCGGCGACGCCACGGAGGCCGCCATGGAAACCACTAAAATGGCCAGCAACGTCACCCAGGTTAACGCGGCCATCCAGAAAAATATTGCCGCCACAACGCGTATCCGGTCCGCGGCTAATGACCTGTCCACTTTGGCTTCCAAACTGCAAGAGGTCATCAATCGCTTTCAGATCTGAACCAGTCGGCCGACCGGTCCAGTATATTTCTACCTTTTAGCCACGAAGCGCCCCGTCCGCGATCAGGCGGTGGGTCAAACCTTTATTCTTTCCTGAAATCATCTGGTCAAACGCCGCATCATATAGTTGTAAGACCCGATCTGCCAGATGATCAGCGCTAAAATAACGGTCGAACTCGAAACCGGCAGACCGGAATAGGTGAATATATCCTCCTGCTTGATGACTTCTTCCGATTTGGCCTTTTTGGAGTTTTCCAACACGCTGAAGCCAAATCCGAGAGTCAGGACCCCGGTTTTACCATTGACGGCTTTCTCCGGCGGCACCCGGTAAATGGAAATCTGGAAACAGGACAGAAAAAAAAGGAAAATCAGGATGGCCATCGAAGTCAGATACGTGGTTTTGATCGCCTGGCCGGTCAGTATGATTTCGCGTTCGTCCCGTTCCTTGATAAAGGTCATTTTAGTCAACACCTTATCTCTAACCCCTTCGGAAAGCATCAAGCGGATGCTCAGGTAAATGGTCAGCGCCATCCACACTCCAAAGACCAGGCCGGTCAAGTTGTTTAACTGGCTTAAATAGCCACCCGTACGGCTGAGGGCTTCCACCTGGCCGTTATACGATAGAGCCCCGAGAACTACCACGGCGGGCAGTCCCCACAAATAAATTTTCAGTAGCATGGCGTCTAATTTTTTCATTTGTCTTCCTCCTCGATAGAAAAAATCATATTTATGTCGGTGTTAAAGTAGCGCGAGAGACGAAAAGCCAGTTCCAGCGAAGGGTTATAACCGCCGCCTTCAATGGCCACGATGGTCGCCCGGGTGACACCGATTTCCTTGGCCAGCTGTTCCTGGGTGATGCGTTGCTCGGCCCGAAGAACCGGCAGGCGGTTGACGATTTTTAGCTGTGGCATGCCCCTGGACATTTATTCCTCCAAACATTCTACTTACGGCCATAGTATAGTAAACTTGACATTTTGTCAAGTTTATTTTACACAGCAGGGACAGCGGCAAGCGAACATCGAAATCATTCATGAGAGAGGGTTTCTCACCCCCACATATGAAAGCACGCCTTCCAGCTAGCTCCCAAGCTCCAGCTTGGGAGCTAGGAAAAGCCGGGAAGCTCC